>NZ_JAWHTE010000008.1:0-188987 GCF_032586175.1 Ovoidimarina sediminis | reverse complement strand
GCGGACCAAACGGCGCCAGAGACGAGTTCCTACTCGCTGCAACCGCTCAGAACCTCCGGAAACTCGCGAAACTGATCTCGGGAGCGCCCGCCCCGGCCTGAGCGCCAGGCGATAGCGCGCGCGACCGCAAGCCGCTCGCGCTCTTCAAGCCGACTTCTTCAACACAATCGACTCAACTGAGACATCTGAGTGAAATGGTTCTCTGATTGCGGCGTCGTCAATTGGGAGCGTGATATGTCCTTCTGGGGTCATGGTTCTCTCCGAGGTCGCTTGATCTGCTCCTCATGATGGTTTTCGGGGGTGGATCGTCTCCAATGTCAGGTGCGGGGTTTGCGGCATTCTGGCTTCCCAAACAAAAACAGCGAGATCGATCAAGCTCCGTCCCTTCGGGACCTAGCTCCCAACCGCTTAGGCGGGACTTCTGATCAGGCAATGGCCTCCTTGTTCCAATTGTAATCTGTTCCCTTCTTCCAAAGCGTCAGCATCACCACGGCGATCTTTCGGGCGGTGGCGACAGCGGCATTGCTGCCTTTTCAGTGACACATCCAAACCGGCAAAGTGCTTCATGGTCGTTCTCCTCACGGCTAAATCCATGAGGCCAAAATACCGAACCTCGTTCGCCACCGGAGAGCGGCCGCCGCAATCACACCATGTCGGATGTCGGCTTTGGATGATTGGCCAGGGAATACTAAGCAGGGCGTCCACGTGCCCTACATCACCGACGGCGACGTCGAGACGGTCATCAGGTAGGCGGCACGGTTCGCGCGGCGAGCGTAGGGCTCGTTGTCACGCAATACGACATCACTGTCCTGCAGCCCTAAAGGTAGGGCCGCATGTCCAGGTTCAGTTGGGCAGCCTCTTTGTGAAATCCCCCGCGCTCTCTGTCGGTGATCTCACTGTCGCAACTTGGGCAAATCTCCCACTGCTCTATGGTTCGATCGTACCGATTGGCGATGTGCTCCACCTCGCTCGGGAAGATGTTTCGATGACACCGGACACAAATTCTTTGAAAATGAAATGCACCCATTATGCGAGCCTCCTCTCTGCCCGATGTCCAGCAACGCGACAGCGCGCTGAACAGTACTTCGGGGGATTGCCGGGGTTCTTCGGTGAAGGAAGATCATCACCGCAGTGAAGACAGACCAGTGCGCGAGGTCGATGCTCTACGATCCGTCGCCGCCTCTCCTTTCACCAGGCAAACTGACGCCGGATCTTCTCGACCTCTTCAAGACAGCGTACCGCGTCGCGGGCCCACTTGTTGAGATCGTCCGACCGCGCCACTCCATCGCGGATCATATCTGCCAGTTGTTCCGGATCCTCCCAGTCTACAGCGTTTCGGCCGACCTGTCGCCAATCCTTTGCCAGGCGCTGCCGCGCCCCAAGGAGATGGGCCGTGCGATGTCGGGGTTCTGACGTGAATCGCCGACTGTACCGGATCGCTTTTTGGAGAATGGAGACGGCGCGATCAGCCCGAACTCGAAGCGTTTTGACCTCCCCACCCTTAATTTTGTCTTTCTCAAAAGGTTTGCCCCCTCGCCGGTCCCTGCGCGAGGCTCTCCATGGATTGAATACCCCCACCCCCACCGGGCCGAGAGGGGAGCTTTGGGTAAACGTCCGGTTCTGGCGAAAGCTGACATCTTTGGGAATCGGGCGAAGGTCTGGTGTGCGGGACGGAGCAGCCGTTAAGTCTGTAACCCTGCGACAGGTGCGCTTGGATACTCATACCGACCGTACTGCTCAGCAAGGCGGGTCGGAGCCAACCGCAGCGCATGGTCCTCTCTTGGTTTCGGCAGGTATTGCAGGGAGCTCAGCGCCAAGCCGATCACGCGGCACGTCCGTCGCTCGGACGCCGCGAGCTTCTGTCGTGTATGAATGACGACCTGACGGAGCTCCTCTGAGGTCAATCAACAAGCCGGTACATCGGGCCGTTCAGCAACTGTCAGACCGGTCGTCGAAAAGTAGAAATTCGATCTCATGCTCGAATACTGGGCTATCGGGATCTAGCCCCGCCGAGCGACTTCGATCGCAGGCACGAGCGGTCTTTCCACTTTCCATTTCTTCGAGCTTGCTTACCGCTCTACTCAAAACGAAGAACGAACAGCTTCGCGTAGCTCTGGGTAGAGGATCCAGTTTCCTGGATCTTCTTCGCCTTGCTGCTCTCCTCGTCCGCCCAGAAACGCTGCGCCTTCGCCCTCACTTCGATCCCCGTTTGAAGTCGCGTCGACAGATAGATAGCTGGCGATCAACAGCCCTGCAGCCGCGAATGCCCGATTGGCTGTAGTCTGAGACTTGTATCCGGCCGCGCTCGCCATACGCATCTCTGAAAGTCCATCATCGTCGGCCAAGGCCAATGCCATAAGCATCGCGCGTTGTGGACGAGACAAGACAACCTGGCCGATCGCCTCGACATATTCTTCCGTGCTCGGAACCGCAGAGCCCGTTCCTTGATCAATCCTCCGGTCCTCGGTTCTTCTGAGTTCCCGCGCGTCGATGACATCGTGCAAGGCGGCGATAGCGGCCTCCTCTGTTGCGCCTCTCGCTTCGGCAATCAACCCTCGTGCGGTCGTCGGCGGTTTCGGAAAGGCCCGGGCAACATATTCCCCCGAAAGACGACCGGACTTGATCTGGTACCTGCCGTGCTCGCCCATCTGGACTTCGGAGGGTGTGTCTCTCGGTCGATCCTTTGCTTTTTTGGGCTTGTCCTTGAAAAGCTTACGCCCTGTGGCGGTTCGACCGTCCGTGTTGTAACGCGTCATGATGGTGTCTCCCAAATATATGTTTGGCATGATCCTTGAGTGCGGGATCACGCGGGCAACTGCCTTGCCTCGGCAAATGAAACGAGCCTTCGTTGGGTTTCGTCCCAGAGCGCCAGGCGTGCGCATCCCAGGCTTTCGCGAAGCGTGAGACGCCCCGCACCGGCGAGCTCGGAGTGATCCCGCAGGACTTCAGGCAGGCGATAGTAGGGGATGCGGCTGGCCATATGATGAACGTGGTGAACGCCGATATTCGCCGTGATCCACCTCAGAAGCGGAGGCAGGACATAGTGGGAAGACCCGTGAAGCGCAGCGTCCTGCACGGACCAATCCGCCTCGCCGTCCCACGATGTCTCTTCGAACTGGTGCTGGACATAGAACAGCCACATGCCGGTAGACGCCGCGAGCAGCATCATCGGCAGGTAGATGAAAAGCAGCACCGGGATGCCCCCCAGCAGATAGAGCAATCCGAGTACGACGAGGATCGCTGCATCGGTCAACAGTGCACTGGCCCAATAACGCCTGCCGGATCGGAGGAGCCCCACGGGGATCCGGTTCCGCAGGAAAAAACTGTAGAACGGGATGATCCCGAACAAGACCGTAGGGTGCCGGATCAGCTTGTAGAGGAGACGCCCCAACAGAGGCTTCGCACGGTATTCCGCGACCGTGAGGGTTGGGATGTCGCCGATCCCGCGGCGCTCGAGATTTCCGGTCGTGGCGTGATGGATGGCATGGGTCCTGCGCCACACATCATAGGGTGTAACTGTCAGCACGCCGATGATCCGGCCGAGCCAGTCGTTCCAGGCCCGGCTGCCGAAAAAGGCGCCATGGCCGCAATCGTGCTGGATCATGAAGAGGCGAACGACAAATGCCGCGTTTGCGAGCGACAGCGCTACGGCGACCCACGGGCTGATCGACAGCGACGCCCATGACAGGGCGAAGATCGCTGCAAACGGGATGGCCGTCACCGCAAGTTCCATCAGGCTGCGCGCGAGAACCGGGCTTCGGTACTTTGCTAACCGCCGCGCCCAAGTGCCTGCTGAAGCCAGGGGTGTGGCTGAAGCGGAGTCCGCAGGCAGAGGCAAGCTGTGTCGATCCATGCTGTGGGCCGGATGCCTGTCGGGGCATCCGGCATCAGTTGGGTCAGGCGAGAGCGAGATTGATCGCGCTTTCGCGGCCGTCCCGTCCAGCCTCGACATCGTATGTGACCTTCTGGTCGTCAGCGAGGCTGCTGAGACCGGAGCGCTCGAGCGCGGTGACGTGAACGAAGACGTCCTTGCCGCCCAATTCCGGTGCGATAAAGCCGAAGCCTTTGGAAGAATTGAACCATTTCACGGTGCCATTGGCCATGTCCGTGACCTCCTGTTCTGGATGCTGCCCGCAGGATGCGGCAGCCCGGCAAAGTCAGACTGAGTGATCGACTGAAGCCGGATGAACGGAGGCAGAGGGTCGCAGAGAATAACGTTGACTGGGTGTACATGGGCTGCTCCGAGGCAGAACGCAAGGGCCAGCTTGGTGCAGTGAGGTTTCTTCGTACCGGTACGCAAGGTCCTAATGCTGCCATTGACAAAACCCGAAGCAGGCCCCACTTACCACATAACGTCATCGCTCTGCCGCGTGAGCAGGCGGCGTAATCGCCGCCCCAGGCCATGACGCACAGTTTTCCCACATCACGTAAGGGGGGACCCCGCTCAGGGCGGTCCTTGGCGCAATCCCGTGTCAGGTACGTTCGCCCCGGGTACACCCCGGCTGGCCAGGCATCTCGCATGCGTGGCGGCAAGACCGGACCCGTGGTCCGGACAAGGACACGTATGGATTTTCACGAACTCGGGCTTAGCGCTCGCCTCGTCTCCCGGCTGGAAGGTCTGGGACTGAGAAAGCCAACGCCCATCCAGTCAAAGGCCATTCCCGGCGCGCTTGCCGGTCACGACATTCTGGGTATCGCCCAGACCGGAACAGGCAAGACCGCCGCCTTCGGCATTCCGCTGGTTGTGGCGCTGTCGAAGAGCCAGGAGAGGGCCGCCCCGAAAACCGCACGCGGGCTTATTCTTGCGCCGACGCGGGAACTGGCAAATCAGATCGTCCAGAGCCTTCAGGGGCTAACGGCCGATCTTCGCATCACCCTCGTCATCGGCGGCAAATCGATCAATGCACAGGCGCAGAAGCTGGCACGCGGAACCGATATTCTCGTGGCCACGCCTGGCCGTCTTGTCGACCTGATGGATCGCCGCGCCGTCGACCTCAGCAAGACACGGTTCCTGGTGCTGGACGAAGCCGACCAGATGCTGGATATCGGATTTATCCATGCCCTGCGCCGCATCGCGCCGATGCTTGGCAAGGATCGCCAGACCATGATGTTTTCGGCCACCATGCCGAAGACGATGACGGAACTTTCCCGCGACTACCTGAAGAATCCGAAGCGCGTTGAAGCCTCGCCGCCAGGCAAGGTTGCCGACAAGGTTGCCCATGGCGTGCACTTCGTGCCGAAAGACCGGAAGCAGGACGTGCTCATCGAGTTGCTCGACGGGCATCGCGACGACCGTGCGCTTGTCTTCTCGCGCACCAAGCACGGCGCCGAGCGCCTGATGAAGCATCTTGAACGTGCGGGATTTGCCGCATCGTCGATCCACGGCAACAAGAGCCAGGGGCAGCGCGATCGGGCCATCGAGGCCTTCAAGGCCGGAACGGTGCGCGTGCTGGTTGCAACGGATGTCGCTGCCCGCGGGATCGACATTCCCGGCGTCGGCCATGTCTACAACTTCGATCTGCCGAACGTTCCCGAGACCTACGTGCACCGGATCGGGCGGACGGCCCGGGCCGGTCGCGACGGGCGCGCCATCTCGCTTTGCGCCGCGGAAGAAGTGGCGGAACTCAAGGCCATCGAGAAGGTGCTTGGCAAGCGGGTTGAGATCACCGGCGGCCGCCCTTGGGATGACCCACGCGATGCACCGAAGGCGCAAAAGAAGCGCAGGCCGCGCCGGCGCTCCTCCGGTCGGGCGCATCGGATGGCTGCATGACCTGAGGCCTGTGGCCCGAACCGGATAAAAGACACCGCGCTGTACCGGCAGCTGACTGCGACCCGGAATAACTTTTACAGCGACGCGGCGCTTTCTCCGCAGGAGGACCACCCATGAATACTCCCGAATGGCTCAAGCCCGGAATCTACGGCGCATTGATTGGCGCAGCGTGCGTCGGCATCACCGGCTTTACCTGGGGCGGCTGGGTGACGGGCGAAACGTCCAACAGCAGGGCGATGGCGATGTCCCGGAATGACGTCGTCGCAGCCTTGGTGCCTATTTGTCTCGACATGGCCAGAACCGACCCTGATCGGCTCGAAAAGCTGGCCACGATCCGCGCGACATCGAGCTTCCAGCGCCGCAGCGCGCTAATGGATACTGGGTGGGCAACCTTGCCCGGCTACGAGACACCGAACCAAGATATCGCCAAGGCCTGTTTGGCGTCTCTCGACGTTGATGCAGCGACTGCAAACGAGGGATGAACCATCGCGCTGAATTGGGCGGACCGAAGGGCTCAAGGCTTGGCTTCCGTACTTCGCTACGAGCCGCTGCCGCAGTGATCGCTGTCGTCGCTACTCCGGTCTTCGCACAGGACGGTACCGGACCACCGCCAGAAAACGCAGATGCGCGGAGCTATGGAGGCGGCTGGAATTGCGCCCTAGGATACCGCGTGAACGGTGACGGGTGCGACGCCATCGACATTCCGGAGAACGCGTTTGCAACGGGACGGTCCTACGGGCCGGGCTGGGCCTGCGAGCGCGGATTTGTCGAAGTGGGCGGTGCGACCTGCGAGGCGATCCAGGTGCCTGAGAACGCCTTCCTGCGGTCATCGGGTTTCGACTGGGAATGCGAGCGCGGCTACCGCAAGGATCGCAATGCCTGCGTTGCGATTGTCCTTCCCGACAACGCGCACCTCACGAACGACCCCACAGGCTCGGGTTGGGCCTGCGGAAGGGGGTTCACGGCAGAGGGCGGCACCTGCGTGTCGATAACCGTGCCCGAGAACGCCTATCTCACCAACGCGGAACATGGTGCCCAATGGGCCTGCGAGCGTGGGTACGTAAAAATCGACGGGCGCTGCGATCCCCTCGCTGTTCCTGCGAACGCGTTTCTGGCCCCGGACTCCTATGGTCCGGGATGGCAGTGCGAGCGCGGATTCAAACCCGTTGACGACATGTGCGTCGCGATCGACCTGCCTGCGAACGCGCATTTGGACCGATCCGGCAACCGCTGGCGATGCGACCGCGGCTTTCAGCTCACGCGCGGGGAGTGCGTTCTTGGACGATGAAGCGCCAGGATTGCCCCGCGGTGGCGAGCACGGGATCCGAATTCGGATCGGTTGCCGCCTGCGCTATCACCTGACTCAGCCGACGCCGCTCATCGCCATGCTGAACGTGCACTACTCGCGCTTCGGAGACCTTGAACGCGCCGACTATCTCATCACATCGCCCAGCGTGCCGCTTGCATGCTATCGCGATGGCTCTGGCAACTGGTGCACCTGGATGGTCGCGCCGACGGGAGACTTCACACTGTCCACCGACGGCATCTTCCGCGATTGCGGCCAGCCCGATCCGATCGCCCCGGATGCCGTGCAGCATGAAGTTCAGGATCTGCCGTTCGAAACGCTCGTCTACCTGTTGGGCAGCCGCTACTGCGACACAGATCTGCTATCGGACGAAGCCTGGCGCCTGTTCGAGAACACCCCACCGGGATGGGAGCGCGTTCAGACGATCTGCGATTTCGTCCATTCTACCGTTTCGTTCGACTACATGCAGGCGAGTGCGACCCGCACGGCCTCGGAGACGCTGGCCGGACGGTATGGGGTTTGCCGTGATTTCACGCATCTCGCCATAACACTCTGCCGCTGCATGAACATCCCCGCCCGCTATTGCACCGGCTATCTGAGCGATATCGGACAACCCGAGCCTGATCGTCTTGGCGACTTTGCGGCGTGGATGGAGGTGTTTCTAGACGGCCGCTGGTGGGTCTTTGACCCGCGAAACAACACCCGGCGGGTGGGAAGGATCCTGGTCGCCCGCGGTCGGGACGCCGCCGATGTCCCTCTGACACAGACATTCGGGCCAAACACCCTGACCCAATTCGACGTATGGACCTGGGACGCGGAGGACGACCCCGCCGAGGTGCTGAGTGGATCTCGAAACTAAGCGGTGTCGGCCTCATCCCTGAAGGGGCCAATCGTACTTCCTCGGCTCGCGATACGAGCCATTCTGTCCACCGTTACGCAAAGGCATTTGCTCGCGTGATCCAACTTGGAGAATTGAGATGAACGCTTCGTTGAAGACCACCGCAGTATTTTTGCGAGCGTTCCAACTTCCGAACATTAGTGAGACCCTGCCCGCTGGAGAATACGAGATCGAAACCCAGTTGCTCGAACCTTTGGACCGGAATGAACCGGGCACATGGACGTCGTCCGTTCTCGTACGCCTCCATCCGCGAACATCACATCCCGGACTCAGTCGAACGTTAACCGTGCCGCTCGCCAAGCTGGAGCACGCCGCCGCAAAGGACAAGCTCACAGGTGAAGCCCTGACGGATTACTTCCTCGAAGAGATGTTGGCGGACCCGATGATCCGTCTCGTCATGCGGGCGGATGGCGTGGCAGAGGCCGAACTCCGCGCGCTCTACACCGGCAGGTCTGGCGCCGGTTTCGGCGAGTCGCAGATCACGAGAGATACTGTCGAGCCGTTCGGCAATGACGATGCAGGGCTGCAAGGTCCCCGCATGGGAAGTGCCCGCCCGGGAACCGGAGAATGACGCCAGTGTCGGGAAGATGGCGCCCTGTCCCGCCTGGCGGGCTTATCCAAACGACGGTCGGGACGATCCCATGACCGATGAGCCGATCAATCTCGACGGTCGCAGATCCACGGCTGACCAGCGTGAGGCCAAGATGCGACGACGCCCAGCGAACAGCGCGTCGCCCGCAGGCTCCGCGACCGACCCGCAGCGGGACGCCCTTGAAGAACAGATGCTGGCGAAGCCTGCGCGCAGTTGGATCGAGGTTATGAAAAAGTGGCGGTTTCTTATCGATCGCTACGCGGTGACCCCCGAGGCCGAAGACGCCCGCATTCAGAAACTCATCAGGCGGGCCCTTGGCGATATGGAGCGGTTGAGGAAACGCGAGGAGCGAAAATGATGATCACATCAGCAGACCCAAGATGCAAAAGTCCCATGGCAACCGCCGACATCGCTGCCGAGCGCATCTGCCTTAGATGCAGGTCGACATTCAGAAGCGGAGGCCCTGACGAGCGGATATGTCCTCGATGCATGGGAATGGCGGTTTGGAGCATGGCGCCGCGCGCCGACAACGCTTGGGCGGTACGCCCCGGCTCCTGCGGTATCTCGTAGAGTGCCTTTTGTCACAATCACCATTCAACAAATCGGGCCAAGCCCTGCTGCCGTTTAGCGTGTACGAGAAACTTGGGGGAAGGCAGCCTGCCAACAGCTGCTATTCTTGGGCATTGGGGCCAGAATTTGCCGCTTTGTGCTGATGGATAAGTGTGTTACCCGACAAGGGTTCCTAGACCCTCGTGCTAGGGCTTTCTAAACCTCGCCGATCTCATTCCGGCGGGGATATTCTCCTGAAGTTTCGAGTTGGATTTTTGCGCCTACCCCTTCCATGAGGGGCGATGAGTGCATGGACGCAACTTCCCCGCCGCGCTCGTCGTGGCGGGACTTTTCTTTTAGCAGGTCAGACGCCGGATTCTGTCGCACCTTTAGGTGTCGGCGGTGATCCAGTCCCTGTGGGCGCCCCGCCTACCGAGCCGCTCGGCCGTTGGGGACTGGGAGGGAGGCGCGGAACCGGGAGCGAAGCCGGTGAGACGTTTCGCGTAAAGCCTCGTTTCTTACGACACTGCGCACTCGGCGGCGCACACTGCGCGCTGGTCCGCGACGATCCCGCCAACGCGCCGGCGGATATGCCACTCTAACCGGCCAGGCATCGAGATGCTACAGTTGAGGGTGACGCGGATCCCGCCAGCGTCAGCCACCGGGTAACTTTGGGCGAAGTCACCAAACGGAATAGGGTGCGCATTCGCTCCTACGTCAGGCATGCTCTAGTCGAGCCGAACCGGGTAGCGCCGACCAGTGCGCCCATCGAGGCACCGGAGCCTACACAAGGCCTGAGGCCCATCTCATCAAGTTCGCGGAGGATGCCGATCCGTTGCGACTGATGAGAGTGATCGGTCCCAATGATTATAGTGCGGCGCGAATTATCGGGACATAGGTTAAGAACTTTCTGCACATGCAATAATGGCTGTTGCGCTCTGACCCCATCGGGCTCTCTTGAGACATCTGAGGGATTGAGTCAGGTGACTGCTTCATGTTGCTTTGCAGACGATCGGGTACTTTGGCCAACTAGACGGTGACTTCGGCTGTAGGTTCTTGAGCAAATCGTGCCCCCGCAACCAACGATACTTGCGATGCCTCCGCCGGTCCTGCCGCGGAGGTTTTTGCTTTTGTGGCCCTCGCGCGCCGCGATCGTCTGCTGCGCCCTCCCGCAACCAACGATTTCTGCGAAAGCAGGTTGTCCAAAGCCCCGGCCTCCGAAAGGAAGTCGGGGTTTTGCTTGTCCGCTGCAAAGCGCAGGATCGCCCCCGGGTCGAAGCACGTCGACGGCGGCGCCTCAATCTTTCTCGGATTGCAGGTTCTCGCAGAGCTTCGCGATCCGATCCTGATACATCCGTGCGATGTTCGGGTGCAGCAATGGCGGCGCCTCGGCCGTCGTCGATCGTTCATCGGAGTGTTGCCAGCAATCGCAGACGGTTCCGGACGAGCCTACCAGTGTAGAGCTCACTGTTGAGAATGCCCGTCCCTCGTTTCGGGTTGCCGTGAATGGTGGACGGCCCCCACACTTTGTCCTGCGTTCCCGAAATGCCCGCGCGGTTCAGGGTCATCGCGATCGTCCGCGATGATTGTCCGGACCAGAAACGGGGTGAGCTCCAGGCCGACGATGGACCAACAATCAAACCGGACCACCTGATGGGGGCACGCCGGAGGCAATCGTTCTCAGGTTTGAATTGGCTCGAGATCTACGGGTTTGATCCGAAAGCCTTCACGTTGGATTAAGACGGCTCGGGCATAAAAACGCGCTGGCGCCGAAGCACCGAAATCATGCCGCAGAATGTGGGCTCACGCCGCATCCGAATGTCACAATTTCGTCAGCCTCACGCGGACGGGAGCCAGCAAACGAGATTGAACGCCATGTCGAATTTGGACCCGATCAGCGCAGATCTGCCTTCCCTCGCGTTAACGCGCCTTGCTGCGGAGAGTGCTGGCGTGGCTCTTTGGACTGTTGACCCCGTCTCCCGCGCTGCCTGGTGGAGCGACCTGTTCTTCAAGATCCTCGGCTATGAGCCTGACGGGATCGGCCGCACGTCCAAGGCGTTTCGCAAGTTGATCCATCCCGAAGACCGCCCTGATGCGATTGCATCGATGGAGGCGCTCGTCGCGGGAGATGCGGAGACCTATAAGGCCGTGTTTCGGTTGCGGACGAAGAGCGGCGAGTGGCGTTGGTACGAGGCCTCCGCCCGCATGGGAAAAAGTGCGTCGGGGACACCGCTCATTTGCGGCGGATTGAAGGACGTCCACGAGGATCGGCTCGCCCGCCTCGAACGTGAAAGGCTGCTGGAAGTGGCACGGTCGGCCAGTGTCGAGATCCAGCGTTCCTTTGAAGCGGCCGAAGAGGCCCGCGAGAAGGCCGAAACAAGCGAGGACATGCTGAAGCTCGCCGTCGAATTCGGCGATCACGCCGCCTGGAGCAATTGCCGGGACACCGGCGAGGCGTGGTTGATGGACGCGGGCTACCGCATGCTCGGCTATTCCCGGGAAGAGTTCGATGCCACCGGCGACAGCTGGCAGGAGATCACCCACCCCGACGACCGCGCCGGATCGCAAGACAAGGTCGCGGCGCTCTTTTCAGGCCGGACGGACACGTTCGACCACGTCCAGCGCCTGCGTCATGGCGACGGGAGCTATCACTGGTATCGCGTGATGGCCCGGCTCAAGGACCGCAGCGAACAGGGTCTGCCTCCGCTTCTCACCGGAATGCTCACCAACGTGGACGCCCTGAAGGCGGGCGAGACGCGGCTGTCGGAGGCCCTGCATAACGCCGAAACCCTGCGTGCGGATGCGAAGGCCCGGGAAGAAATGCTCAGGATGTCCCTTGCCGCGGGGGGGCAGATGGTCTGGACCTTGGGTCCGGAGGACAAGGACTGCACGCTGACCGAAGAAGGCTATGGCATTCTCGGTTACACGCCCGAGACTTTCATTCCGAACCGGAATGGCTGGCGAGGCATCACCCATCCGGAGGACGCCGAGCGGGCCTTCGCGGAAATGGAGCGCCTCAGGGATGGCGAGATAGACCTTTTCGAAGATCAGCACCGGCTGCGACACGGGGATGGCACCTATCATTGGTACCGGGTCGTTGCGCGCATCATCGATCGCGGCGCCCGCGATATGCCGCCGCTGATCGCGGGCACCTCGATCCGCATCGACGCATTGAAGGAAAACGAAGAGCGGCTGAACCAGGCGCTGGACCTGGCCGAGCGGCTGCGCGCGGAGGCCAAGGCCAGCGAAGAGATGCTACGCACCTCGGTGTCCTCCGGCGAACAAACGGCGTGGAGCGCCTGCGCTGAAACCGGCGAAGCCTGGATGATGGATGAAGGCTTCCGGATGCTGGGCTACGAGCCGGGCGAGTTCGTGCCCGACAGCGCCGGCTGGCGCAGCCTCTTCCACCCCGACGACCTGCCCGCTGCAATCGAGGAAATGACCGCCTTCTTGAACGGTGAGCGTCAGTTGTACCGGTTCGACAACCGCTACCGGCACAAGGACGGCAGCTATCACTGGTACAGCGTGATCGCGCGGATGATCGACCGGAGCGACCAGGGGTTGCCGCCCCTGATGGCCGGAACGACCGTCAGGATCGACGCGCTGAAGGAAAAGGAAGCCCGTCTGTCCGAAGCGCTGGGCCTCGCCGAGCGGTTGCGCGCAGAGGCCAAGGCAAGCGAGGAATTGCTGCGTCTCGCGATGGGCTTTGGCGGACAGGCCGCGTGGAGCGCCTGCGAAGAAACCGGTGAGGCCTTCCTGATGGACGAAGGCTATCGGATGCTGGGCTACGACCGTAGCGAATGGGTGCCGAACTCGGACGGCTGGCGCAGTATCATCCACCCCGACGACCTTGACGGCGCGATCGCGCGGGTCGTCGCCCTGTTTTCCGGCGAAAGCGACACCTACGAGTCGATCCACCGGATGCGCCACAAGGACGGGCAGTATCACTGGTACCGCGTCATGTCGCGGCTGCAGGACCGTTCCGCACAGGACCTCCCGCCGCTTATGGCGGGGATGATCATCGCCTTCGATGATGTGAAGGCCATCGAATTGCGGCTGTCCGAGGCGGTCACCCTGTCCGAACGGCTGCGTGCCGAGGCGAAGGCCCGGGAAGACATGCTGAGCATCTCGCTCTCCGCGGGCGAACAGCTGGCCTGGAACCTGTGTTCCGAATCGGGAGAGGCCTGGCTGGCCGAGGAGGGCTACGAGGTGCTCGGCTACACACCCGAGGAATTCACCCCCGACGATGCCGGCTGGCGCGGGATTTTTCATCCCGACGACCTGCCCGCCGCCGTCGCGGCCATGGAACGTTTGGTCAGCGGCCAGTCCGATACATACAAGAACGAGCAGCGGCTGCGCCACAAGGATGGCAGTTATCAATGGTATCGCGGCGTGGCGGCCATGATCGACCGCAGCGACCTTGCCATGCCACCGCTGGTCGCCGGAACAATGGTCTGTATCGACGACGAAAAACGGCGGGAAGCTGATCTGTCGAACGCGCTTGCCGATGCCGAATCCGCGCGCACCGAGGCACAGCAGACCGCCGAAATCCTGCGGGTCTCGTCGGAAAACAGCGGCGTGGTCCCGTGGTTCAACATTCCCGATGAGGGCAGGTCCTGGTCGGGCAGCAATATCGCCGAGCTTCTTGGCATCGAAGAAGGCGTGGCCGAAGATGTCGAAGGATGGGCGGCGAGGATTCATCCCGACGATCTGCCCCGCATCGGCCTCTCGTTAAGGAAGGTCAGCGATGGGGTCACCGACGACTTCTCCGAGGATTTCCGCATCCGGCGCGGAGATGACAGCTACATCTGGTGCCGCTCCGTCGGGCGGCGCATCCGCCGGACCGCGCAGGGCCTGCCGGACATGATCTGCGGCGCTCAGTTCAGCATCGACGAACTCAAGAAGAACGAAGCCCGCCAGGCCGAAGCCGCGCGCGAGCTGCAAGAGGCGAACACCCGCATCACCCGGATCACCGACAACGCACCCGCCGGCATTTTCGAGTACAGGCGGTATCGCGATGGCAGTTTCGACTTCCCCTATTTTAGCGGCCGCTTCTGCGAGATCATGGGTCTGACGCAGGAAGAGATCGAGGCCTCGCCGGCGGGCCCCTTCGAACGCGTGCACGAAGAGGATCTTGCCCGGGTCATCACTTCGGTCGACGCCTCCGAGCAGAAGATGAGCACTTGGCGTGAGCGTTTTCGCGTCGTCCACCCGGAACGCGGAACGGTCTGGATTTCGGGTTCCTCCACGCCGAAGAAGCTCGATGACGGCGCGGTGTCCTGGATCGGCGCGCTGACGGATGTGACCGATGACGTTACGCGCGAGACTGCGCTGAAGGAGGCGCATCGGTTCGCCGAACGGATGCGGCAGGAGAACGAACGCCTCGCGATGCATGACGTGCTGACCGGCCTCCCCAACCGGCGCTATTTCGACCAGTTGTTCCAATCCCGCCTCTACAGGGCCGAACGCGACGGTCCGCGCGATCTCTGCCTCATTCGCGTTGACCTCGACAAGTTCAAGTACATCAACGATACGCTCGGCCACGAGGCGGGCGACGAAGCGCTCAGACATGTGGCGCAAACGATGAAATCCTGCGTGCGCGACGGGGACTTCGTGGGCCGGATCGGCGGCGACGAGTTCTCCATCCTGATGGCGCCGGGCAGCGATGAGCGCGCGGCGGAAAGCCTCGTCAACCGCATGCGGTGCCGCCTTGAAAAACCGGTCAACTTCGGCGGACGCAACCTTCATGTTCGCGCGAGCTTCGGCGTCGCCCATGCGGAAAACATTCTCGATCACGGGCGAGACCTTCAGTTCTTCGCGGACAAGGCCCTCTACACGGCCAAGGACAGCGGACGAAACCAAGTGCAGTTCTTCACGACTGACCTCTACAGGGGCATTCTCGACAATCGGGAGCTCGGTGCGGATCTTCAGGAGGCGCTCAATACAGACCAGTTCGTGCCGTACTTTCAACCGCAAGTCTCGGCACAAACCGGCGAGTTGCTGGGCGTCGAAACTCTCCTGCGCTGGCAACACCCGACGCGCGGGCTTCTGACGCCGGACAAGTTCATGCCGCTTGCCGAGCAGATGCGCATCATGCCCGAGATCGACCGGCAGACTTTTCGAACCGCGCTGGAGCTTGTGAGCGACTGGGAGGCTTCAGGACTCGAGGTTCCGAAAATCAGCTTCAACATCAGTTCCGGACGCATGCGCGATACAGCTATTCTCGAGGATATCGAGCAATGGTACCGGTCGCGTGCAGGCAAGATCACCTTCGAGTTGCTCGAATCCATACTGGTGGAGAACGAGAGCGCGGAGTTCAACAGCAACCTCGCCGAAGTCCGGGAACGCGGAATAGACATCGAGATCGACGACTTCGGTTCCGGCCACGCATCGATCATCTCGATCATGGCGATCCAGCCGTCGGCGATCAAGATCGACCGAAGGCTTGTTCAGCCCATCGGCCAGGACCCGAAGTACCTTGATGTCATAAGAGGTATCGTCGACATCGCGGACACCCTTGGCATCACCACCATCGCGGAAGGCGTTGAGACCGAAGAACAGGCTCGTGACCTGGAAAAGGTCGGATGCGACGTGCTTCAGGGCTATCTTTTTGCCAGGCCGCTATCTCCGGAAGACTTTTTGGCGTATCTGTCGAAAGGTAGGAGGGGTGACTCAGCTTGTAATCCGCCCAAGAAATCTGCCTGACACGCATTTACCGGATGTGAGTTTGCCAAGAAGGACGACTTCGGCAGCCCCCGTTGACCTGACAGACTGGGCGTAATGGGAGTGCGCCGAAATGCGGGGGCAGCGAGGTCTCAGCTAATTCGCCGCATTCGCCCCTGTTCCAATCCTTGATCGATCGTTCTGTTGGCGAGCGCCTTGCACAAATCTTCGAAACAGCATGGTTTTCCGAGAAGGCCGACCGTGAATTCGAGGCAAGCGCGCGCAAGCTTCAGGAAACGCTGGACGGGCTTTCCACGATCAGCAGCACGCTCGGCGCGTCGATCGATGGGTTCACGGCGTCGGCCGACACCAATGCGGCCAGCGCCGCGGCGGGGGATCAGATCGCCGAGCTTGCCGGCGCGCTCTGCACGGCGCCGCGGTGACGGGCAGCCCGATGCCGTCCGGGCCGGCGCAGTCGGGCTACGGCGTGTTCCGCATCGGCGACCGGCTTGTCGGCGTGCCCTTCGGCCATCTTGCAGAGGTCTGCGTCGTGCCCGCCGTCTCGAAGCTGATGGTGCCTGACGGGCCGCTTCTGGGCGCCTTCGACCTGCGCGGCACGCTTGTGCCGCTTCTCGATCTCGAACGGCTTTGCGGCGTGCCGGCGACGCACCGGAAGGTGGGCAAGGCGGCGGTGCTTCAGCACGAAAAGCGCATCACCGCCATCGCGCTGGACGAGATCATCAGCCTGACCGAGGCGCATCCCACCGAAACGCGCTATGGCCTCGCGCCCGGCGCGGCGGAGGCGCCGGGGCAGGGGGACGACGCGCTGTTCCGCAAGGGCTTCGTGCTGAACGGCGGCGCGGTGAACTGCCTCGACGCCGCGGCGCTTTTCGCGCGCGACGACGTGCCGTCGATCGCCCATACCCGCACGGCCCAGCGCAGCAGCGGGTCGATCAGCAGCCGCAAGGCGCTGATCTTCACCGCGGGCGGCGCCCATTTCGGCGTCGATGCCGTTCATGTCGGCGCTACGGTGCCGCGCAAGCCGCTCGACACCAGCGAAATCGGCGGCGATGGCGGGATCTGCGCGGGGTTCGTCGAACATCACGGCTGGAAGGTGCCGGTGGTGCACACCACCCGCATTCTGGGCCTCGGGCGCGCGGCCGCGGTTTCCGAGGCGGAAATCGTCGTGCTGCGCTTCCCCGGCGACAGGCGGCTGGGCTTCTGCGTCGATGCCACCGAACGGCTCTCTTCCATCCCCGCCGAAAAGACCCATGACGCCAGCGCCCTGATCGCGGCCGAGGGCCTTTTGCCCAAGGTCTATGTGCCCAGCGACGGAACCCAGATCTTCATGGTATCCTTCGAGGCGCTGAGTGCGCGCGAGGATCTTCTGACCCTGGCGGAACTGTCCGCCCAGCAGGTGAAACGCGAGGCCCCGCCCCCGGCCGAAACGGGGGCCGAGGATGGCGCCCGCCGCGAAAGCGCCCGGTACCTGATTTTCGATGCCGGCGGCATGATGGCGGTGCCCGCCCGCCAGATCGCGCGCATCCTGCCGATGCCGTCCGACATCGTGCCTCCCGGCGACATGGCGGGGTCGGTGCTGGGGTTCTTCCTCACCGGCGACCGCTCCGTACCCCTGGTCGCGCTGCCCGGGGCGCCGGCGGGGGCGGACGGCACGGGCTTTGTCCTTCTCATCCAGGTCGAAGGATTTCAGGTCGGCTTCACCGCGCGGCGGATCTGCAGCATGCAAACCTCGGAATGGCGCATTCCCGACGGCCCGCCGGGCGAGGATGACGGCGATCTGGTGCAGGTGAGCGACCGGGGCGAAACGATGATCCTGCCGCTCGCGGATCTCGCCGGCCGCGCCCGCGCCATGGCGCGGCGGGCCGCCGCCCGCGCGCCGGCCGCCTGAGGGCGCCGCGAAGGGGCCGGGGGCTCACCGGCACGACAGGAGGGGTGACGCCCCACCGGTTCCGGCCCGGCCGGCACATGCACACCGCGCCCTCCGGCGGCACCGCCAGCCCGGCCAGGACGCCCGGACGACACGCCCGAACGGGGTGCGCTCCCGGGCCGCGTTCTCCGACGGCGCGCCCGCCCGCGCGCCGATCCCCCCGCCACTGGCGCCTCCGACAGCGCGACCCCGCGCGTCGCGAACGGCCAGCCCGGCGCGCGCCATGGGCGCGGCGGCCCCACCCGCCCCGGCGCGGGCTGTGCTAGGCTTCCCCCGCACAGCCGATTCCCCCGGGGGGCGCCGATGACGACAGACGACATGAGCCTCGAGGCCTACCTCGCCCAGGGCGGAGTGCTGACGAGCCCGGCCAACGCGCCGCCCCGCTACCGCGCCGAGGTGATGAAGATCATGGCCCGCTTCGTCGACAGCGAACTCGCGGGCGCCGCGGGCTTCGCCGATGTGATCAACGCCGCCCCGGGGCTGAAGGAGCGGATCGCGGCGGCGCGCATCGTGCTCGAGAAAACCAGCCACGCCGAGGCCGTCCTCACCCTGATGGGCGAATTCGGCGCGAACACCGCGCGCTACGCCATCCACCACCCCTGGGCCGCCCGGCTGCCCCGCGACACGCCCCCCGGCGCGCTGCCGTCGGCGCATGACATGCGCCTGTCGGTCTTCACCTATCCGCTGCAGGGCTGGACCGACGCGGTGGTGATGAACCTCGTCATGGGCCTCGCCACCGGCACCCAGCTTGGCGAACTCGCGCGTGTGTCCTACCGCCCGCTGGCCGAGGCCTTCACCCGCATCGCGCCCGTCGAGGCGGCCCATGTGCGCCTCGCCCGCGAAGGCATCGCGCGCCTCCTCGCCGAAGGCCGGGGGGGCGAGGTCGACGCGGCGCTGGCCTACTGGCGGCCGCGCGTCGCCCCGGTCTTCGGGCCCGACGATCCCGCGCGGTTCGCCCATCTCAGCGCCATGGGCCTCCGCCACCGGCCGAATGCCGAACTGCGCGCGGACTGGGCCGAAACGCTTGACGCCACGCTCGCGGAGTTGCACCCCGGCTGACGACAGGGGCGGGCAGGGGAGGCGCCGGCATGACACTCCAGGGGATCGAAAGCTACGCATTGGGCGCATGGGTCGCCCCCGGCCCGGGCGCCCGGCCCATCGCCGATGCCGTGACCGGCGCGGTCTTCGCCGAGGCCGGCAACGACAGGCTCGACATGGCCGCGCTGCGCGACCACGCCCGCGCCACCGGCGGCCCCGCCCTCCGCGCGATGACGTTCCACGACCGCGCGCGCATGCTGAAGGCGCTCGCCACCCACCTCAACGCCCACCGCCAGGCGCTCTACGATCTCAGCTACCGCACCGGTGCCACCCTCGCCGACAGCAAGATCGATATCGATGGCGGCATCGGCACCGTCTTCGTCTTCGCCTCGAAGGGCCGCCGCGAAATGCCCGACGGGCATGTCTACACCGATGGCGCAATCGAACAGCTCTCCCGTGCGGGCAGCTTCCTCGGCCAGCACATCGCCACCCCCCTCCAGGGCGCCGCGATCCACATCAACGCCTTCAACTTCCCGGTCTGGGGCATGCTGGAAAAGCTCGCCCCCACCCTCCTCGCGGGCGTCCCCGCGATCGTCAAACCGGCCACTGCCAGCGCCTACCTGACCGAGGCCTGCGTGCGCCTGATCGTCGACAGCGGCATCCTCCCCGAAGGCGCGCTGCAACTCGTCACCGGCGGGCTGGGCGACATGCTCGCCCGTCTCGACGGGCAGGATGTGGTCAGCTTCACGGGCTCGGCCGCCACTGCGCTCCACCTCCGCGCAACGCCGAACCTCCTCGCGAACGCCACCCGCTTCATCGCCGAACAGGACAGTCTCAACGCCTCGATCCTCGGCCCCGACGCGGCCCCCGGCACACCCGAATTCGATCTCTTCGTGACAGAGGCGCATCGCGAAATGACGGCCAAGGCGGGCCAGAAATGCACCGCGATCCGCCGCATCCTCGCCCCCGAAGCCCACGTCCCGGCGCTGATCGAGGCGCTCTCGGCCCGCCTCGCCCAAACCGAAATCGGCGATCCCCGGCGCGAGGCGACGGGCATGGGCGCGCTCATCTCCACCGCCCAGCGCGCCGACGTTCTCGAAAAGGCAGCGGCCATCGGGCGCGAGGCCACGCGCGTCTTCGGCACCCCCGAGGCGTTCGAGGTCGCGGGCGCCGATCGCGACGCGGGCGCCTTCCTCCCGCCCATGCTCTTCCATTGCGAAACCCCCGATACCGCCCGAACGGTCCACGAGACAGAGGCGTTCGGGCCGGTCTCCACCGTCATGGGCTACTGCGACATCGCCCACGCAACCGGCCTTCTGAACCGCGGGGGCGGCAGCCTCGTCGCCTCCCTCATCACCCGCGATCCGGATGTTGCGCGCGAGGTCGCGCTGGGCGCGGGCGCCTATCACGGGCGGATCTACATCAACAACCGCACCTCGATGGGCGAGGCCACGGGCCACGGCGCGCCCCTGCCGCACATGACCCACGGGGGCCCGGGCCGCGCGGGGGGCGGAGAGGAACTGGGCGGCATCCGCGGCGTCCTCCATTACATGCAACGCACCGCGATCCAGGGCAGCCCCGATATCCTGACGGGCATCACCGGCGCCTGGGTGCCTGGCGCCGCGGAACGCACGACCGACAGCCACCTCTTCACCCGCCGCTTCGGCGATCTCGCCATAGGCGACACGCTGCACACCGCCGAACGCACGGTGACGCTCGACGATATCGAAACCTTCGCCCATTTCACGGGCGATACCTTCTACGCCCACATGGATGACGCGGCAGCCCGGCGAAACCCGTTCTTCCCGGGCCGCGTCGCCCACGGCTACCTCCTGCTCAGCTTCGCGGCGGGCCTCTTCGTCCAGCCCGACGAGGGCCCCGTCCTCGCCAATACCGGCCTCGACAGCTTGCGCTTCATGAAACCGGTCGAACCGGGCACGCGCATCAAGGTCCGCCTCACGGTGAAGAAGAAAACCCGCCGGACGGAGGAGTATGGAGAGGTACGCTGGCACGTCACCCTCACCGACCACGAAGATGACGTGGTCGCCGAATACGAACTCCTCACCATGAATGCCTATTGAGGCCCCGATGTCCGACACCATCCTCACCACCGATCACGGGCTCTGGGTGGAAATCACCCTAAACCGCCCCGAAAAACTCAACAGTTTCAACGAAGAAATGCACCTCGCCCTTCGCGCGGCGCTGGACGAGGCGGGGCAGGGCAAGCGCGCGGTCCTGCTCACAGGCGCGGGCCGCGCCTTCTCGGCGGGTCAGGATCTGGGCGATCGCGACCCCGCCAAGATGCAGGGCAAGCCCGATCTCGGCCACACGGTGCGCACCTTCTACGCCCCGCTCGTCCGCCGGATCCGCGCGCTTCCGATGCCCGTGATCGCGGCGGTGGGCGGCGTCGCCGCCGGGGCAGGGGCCAACCTCGCGCTGGCCTGCGATATCGTGCTCGCGGGCGAAACCGCCCGCTTCATCCAGTCGTTCTCGAAGGTCGGCCTGATCCCCGATACCGGCGGAAGCTGGCACCTGCCCCGCCTTCTGGGGGAAGCCCGCGCCAAGGGGCTCGCCATGACGGCCGAACCGATCTCGGGCCAGCAGGCGGCCGACTGGGGCCTGATCTGGAAGGCCGTGCCGGACGAGGCGCTGCTGGACGAGGCCCGCGCCCTCGCCGCGCGCCTCGCGGAAGGCCCCACGCTCGGGCTCGCACATACCAAACAGGCGATCCAGGCGGCGGCCACGAACAGCCTCGATGCGCAGCTCGATCTCGAGGCGGAGCTGATGAAAACCTGCGGCGAAAGCGACGACTATGCCGAAGGCGTGTCGGCCTTCCTCGCCCGTCGCCCGCCCGAATTCCGCGGGCGCTGAGGGCTGGCGAAGCCCGCGCGCGCCAAATAAGCTTGCCCTCATGACCGCCGCTCACACAGGCCCGCTTGCATGACAGTCGCCGCCCTCCTCGTCGCCGCGGGGCGCGGCCGCCGCCTGGGCGGCGAGATCCCGAAACAGTATATCCCCCTCGCGGGGCCCCCCGCGCTCACCCGGTCGGCACAGGCGTTCCTGGCGCTTGCCGACATCACCGCCGTCCTGCCCGTCATCCACCCCGACGACCGGGGCCTGGCCGATGAGGCGCTGTCGTCGCTCACCGATCCCCGCCTGCTTCCCCCGGTCATGGGGGGCGACACGCGCGCGGCCTCCGTCCGCAACGGGCTCGACGCGCTCGAAGCCCGGGGCCCGGCCCGTGTCCTCATCCACGACGCGGCGCGCCCCTTCGTCCCCGGCTCGGTGATCCGCGCGGTCATCGCCGCGCTCGACACGCACCCGGGCGCCTGCGCGGCCCTTCCGGTCGTCGATGCGCTCTGGCGGGCCGAAGACGGCATGGCGGAAACCCCCGTGCCCCGCGACGGCCTCTGGCGCGCGCAAACCCCGCAAGGCTTCCATTTCGCGCCGATCCTCGCCGCCCACCGCGCCCATGACGGCAGCGGCGCCGATGACGTTGCGGTGGCGCGCGAGGCGGGGCTTGCCGTCACATTCGTCGAAGGGTCGGAGGCCAGCTACAAGATCACCACGGCCACCGATCTCGCCCGCGCGCTTTCAGATCTCGTGCCGGGCGGCTAGGCCGAACGCCACCCCGGCCCCGATCAGCAGCGCGGCCCTCAGGCCCCAGCCAAGCCCGGCGGCGATCACGGCCCCCACCGGCCCGAAGGCATGAAGCGCCAGCGGCAGAAGCGCCGACATCGCACCCGCGCCCAGCGCACTCGCCACGATCAGCGGCCAGATCCGCCCCGCCACGATCGCCGCCTGGGCATAGCCCATCGGCGCCACCATCGCGCCCGCCAGGAAGATCGCGGGGCCGATCAGCCCGCCCACCACCGCATAGGCCTCTCCGATCAGAAATCCGATCACCGGGGGCCCAATCGCCATCCCGATCAGCCCCCCGGGCACCGCGAGCCCGATCGCGATCAGCGCCACATAGGGCCCATACCGCACCGCCCGCGCGTCACCCTCCGCCACCGCCCGGCTCAGCACCGGCAGCGCGGCGAACATCAGCGCCTGCGCCGTGGCCATCAGGATCGCGGCCACCTGAAGCCCCAGCGCAACCTGCCCGGTCACCGCCAGGTCCCCGCTTACATGCCTGAGCTGGATCACCGGCCCCGACAGAAGCCAGGCAACGCACGCCGTCGCCAGGCCCAGCTGCGCGCCCTCCTTCAGAAGCCGGGTCATCATCTCGCGATCCACCCGCACCGCCCCCTCCACGGGCAGGCGCCGCACCAGCCGCACCGACAAAAGCGCCTCCAGCACCCAGCTCGCTGCGTGGATCGCGATCACCCCAAGCACGCCGCTCCCGAGCAGAAGGAAGGCCGTCCCCGCCACCACCTCCGCCAGCCGCAGCACGAACGACACCCTGATCTGCGCCGAAACCGCCTCGTAAGCCACGAAATAGGATTGGGCGAGCACCGCGATCCCGCGGCCCAGCAGCGCGGGGATCGCCACGAACAGCGCGGTGCGCACCTCCCCCGGCCCTTCCGCGGCCACCGCGAACACCGCAAGCCCCGCCACCGCCAGAACCGAAAGCCCCAGCCGAAGCGCGGCCGTCGTCCCGATCACCGCGGCCCCCCTGTGCCGGCTGCCCCCGATATGCGAGGCCACCAGCGTCTCCAGCCCCAGGGATGCGATTCCCAGCGCCAGGCCATAGGCCGCCAGCGCATAACTCCACGCCCCGTAGGCGTCAGGCCCAAGATACCGCGCAAGCAGCACCAGATAGACAAGCCGCGCGGCAAACTCGAATGCCGTCCGCCCGGCCAGCAGGCTGCCGTTCTGAAGAATGGATCGTATGCCGGGCCGCGTGCTCAGGTTGCCTCCTCCCGGCGCGGGGGCGAATGCTGCCGGGTCTGGTCCGACTTCTACCCTCCTTCGGTCCGCCGCGGAAGCCAGCCTGCACGCGGCCCCCGGCGAAGTGTCGTGGCAGGGCACCACGTCCCCATCCTCTCGCGCCGGGCCGCTGTCCTCGCCGCGCGGGCGCGGCTAATCTCCCGGCGAACCACGCAAAACGACGTCACACCGGAACCCCCCAATGCCCGCCGGCGGCCCGCCTCGCATCGATATCCTTCTCGCCACCTATAACGGGGCCGAACATCTCGAGGCCCTCCTGGCCTCCATCGCCGCACAGACGGTCACCGGCTGGCACATCATCGCCCGCGACGATGGCTCCTCCGATGGTACGCCCGACATGCTGCGCGACTGGGCCGACCGCCACCCGGGCCGCATGACGATCCTGCCAGCGAACGATCGCGCGGGCGGCGCCACCCAGGCCTTCGCCCGGCTTCTCGAGGCCAGCGAGGCGCCGTATTTCGCCTTCTGCGATCAGGATGATGTCTGGCTCGACGACAAGCTGGCCCGCCTCCTCGACGCCGTGCAGGGGGCCGAGGGGGCCTCCGCCGGCGCCACCCCGGTCCTCGTGCACATGGATCTGCGCGTGGTCGATGACGAACTGAACACCCTCCACCCCTCGTTCCGGCGCTACATGCGCATCGCCGAACGGCCGATAAGCGCGCTCTGGCCGGGGCTTCTCGTCTACAACACCGTCACCGGCTGCGCGATGCTCGGCAATGCCGAACTCCGCCGGCTCTCCGCCCCGATCCCGGCGGGCGCGGCGCTTCATGACTGGTGGCTCGCCCTCGTCGCCCAGCGGTTCGGCACGATGATCTACCTGCCCGAGCCGGGCGTTCTCTACCGCCAGCACGGCGGCAATGTCGTCGGCGCGGCATCGTGGAGCATGGCCGCGATCGCCTATCGCCTCATCACCGCCCCCGGGCGCCACATCGCGAAGGCCCGCATCACGCTCCAGCGCACACGCGCCCAGGCGGCGGCCTTCCGCGACAGCTACCGCGACCGCCTGTCCCCGCAGGACGCGGCCCTTCTCGACGGCTACGCCACGCTCCCCGGCAAATCGTGGATCGGGCGCAGGCTCTTTCTCCTCCGAAACGGCATCTACGGGCGCAACGCGCTCTACACGGCGATCATCCTGATCCTGGTCTGAGGTCAGGGCAGGGCCGAATGCGCCTCAACCGCCTGGTCCACCAGCCCGCCCCGCCGCACGAACATGCCCTCGACAAGCCAAAGAAGCCCGTGCGCGAATGGACGGTTCAGGTCCGAGAGGTCCAGAAGCGTGTAACCCCGCGCATCCATGTATTTCAGGACGCTCAGAAGATCGGTCTGGATCCGCCGGTTCGCCACGGCGGCCTCCACGAACACCACCTCCGCGGTCTCCAGCACCCGCGCCGCCCCGTCCAGAACCTCAAGATCCCAGCCTTCCGCATCGACCTTCAGGATCTCGGGGTCGGGCAGGCCGTTCTCGCTCAGAAACCGGTCAAGCGCGTCGACCTTCAGCGTCACCTGCTCAAACCCCCGCCGCTCGGCCACCTCCGCCGACAGCGCAAAGGTCCGGCTGTCGTCGCGCTCGTGCAGGGTGAACGCGGCCTCGCCCGGCTCCCGGCCCAGCCCGATCGAATGAAGCTCGACCTGCCCGGTCGCCAGAAGATCGCTGAAATGAGGTTTCAGCGCCTCCTGCGGCTCGAACAGCACATAACGCGCCTCGGGAAAGAACCGGCGGCAGGATCGTGTCCACTGGCCCTTGTTCGCGCCCACGTCGACAACCGTCGATGGCGCGAAATCAAGGCCCTTGAGCGCCTGCAGCGCGGTCGACAGCGGCGTGGCCGGATCGCCCAGAAGGGGCGTGGCGGCCTTGCGAACGAAACGTCTCACTTTCGACATGCGCGCCCCCGTTACCCGGTCAACCGGCCAAGATCGGCCTCTAGGTGCCCGCGTTCGAGGGCCAGCATGTCGGGATGGGTCGGGATGTTCACCAGCCGGTCATAAAGCCGCTCGGTCCGCTGCAAAAGCGCAAGCGGCTGGTAATACTTGCCGAAAGACACGTGGGTCGAGGCCCTGACCGCCTCGATCCCGACCGAGGTGGGCGCGATATAGGCCCGGCTCATCGCGGGGCGGTCAAGATCCCGCCCGATCAGCGGCACGTATCCCGCGCCGCGCGCGATCTCGTCCACCATTTCCGCGGCGGCCACGTAATTCGGCGCCCACTGATCCCGCTGCTCCAGCCGGTCGATCAGGAAGGCACAGGAAATGTCGGAAATCTTGCCGTTGTTCAGCCACTCGGTCCGCATCGCGCCGTCGGCCGCGCCATAGTCGATCATCCCGTAGGCCAGGTCCGCATCCTCGGCAGGCACCACCATCAGCCCGCCCTCACCGGCCCCGTAGGGCTTGGTGTGATGCAGCGAGAAACTCTGCCACGGCCAGTCCGGTATCCGCGTCGACATGCCCGCGGCATTGTCGATGATCAGCGCCTTGCCGGTGGCCTTGGCCACCTCCACCCACGGCGAGAAATCCGCCCAGCACCCGAAGACGTTGGTCACGACGATGCCGTCGAACTCGTCGGCCCGCGCCTTCAGTTCGCGCACGTCCAGCATCCCGTTCTCGTCGCAATCGACCAGCACCACATCGGCGAAATAGCCCCGCCCGATATTGGCGAAGCTGAAGGCCGAGGCCGCCCAGCGCAATCGCCCGCCCGCCCGCATCGCATGGATCCGCGCCAGAACCTCAAGCGCGATCCCGCCATTCGCGCAGGGCACGAAGGCGGCCTCGGGCGCGAGGCCCACGTGATCGGTATAGGCCTCGGTCAGATGCTGATAGAGGGGGCCCCGGTTCGCCCAGAAATTGACCTCCGCGCACTGTTCGAACAGCGCCGCGATCCGGTCCATGTCGGGCGTCTTCGCCTCGACAAAGCGTAGCTTTTCCACGCCTGCTCCTTACGCTCGTTATGCCCCGCGCGAATCCTATCAATCCCGGTGTCCGCCGCAACAGTTCCCGCTCATCCGAACGATATTCCTGAAACCACCGTGTCCGGGATGGACCAGCTTTCGCCCTCCCGTTACCAATGCCCCGGCAATGCGGAGGCAGGCCGTGCCAGACACCACCCACCCAGACGTCCTCGTCGTCATCGTCACCTTCAACCAGGCGGCGCTGATCGGCGACGCGCTCGACGGCGTTCTCGCGCAGGACACCCCGTTTCCCGTCCGCCTCCTCGTCCATGACGATGCCTCCACCGACGGCACCCGCGAGATCGTGGCGGATTACGCCGCGCGCCACCCGAATATCGAGGCGATCCTCCAGGACGAAAACCAGTTCAGCCAGGGCAAGCGCATCAATTACGAACTCTGGCCACGCTACACCGCCGATTACATCGCCTTCCTCGACGGCGACGATGCCTGGACGGATCCCGGCAAACTCGCCAGCCAGATCACCTTCATGGAGGCGAACCCGGGCTGCGCCCTGTGCCAGACCGCTTCGATCTACGTCGATGTCGATACCGGCCGCCGCCTCCGCCGCGTGCCCCATCCCCGCCACCGGCGCGAGAAAAGCGTGCTCGCCGATTTCGTGCCGGGCAACTTCGTGCAAACCTCCGCCGCCGTCCTGCGCCGCAGCGCGCTGCCGGAACTGCCCGAGGAGTTTCAGGAACTCCCCTTCGGCGACTGGGCGATCTTTGCCCTCGCCGCCCGCGCGGGCTGGGTCGGCTACATCGATCGCGACAGTGTCCTCTACCGCGTTCATGCCGGGAATTTCTGGTTCGGCCGCACCCGCGCCGACCGGCTCGAGAAAACCCGCAAGGTCCGCGATTTCCTGATCCGCCATATCGACGAGAAAGACCGCGCGCCCTGGATCGCCTACCGCGACACGCCGCTCGGCCGCCGCCTCTACCGCCTGCGCCGCCGCCTCGAACAGATGGCGGGCCGCTAGCCCCGGCATCGACAGCAGGCCGGCAAAGGGCTAACAATCCGCCAAGGGCAGGGCGGCAGAACAGGCAAGGGCAGGAACCCCCCGGTGGACAGCGGATACGCGCATCCCGGCTACGCAGAAAGCCTTGCGGGCGGCACCGCGGTCGTCCGGCTGCCGCATTCCGGCGCCACGCTCCTCGCCCGCCCGGTCCCCGGCGGCGGCACCGATCTCGCCGGGCCCTACCCGATGCTCTTCGCGCAGGATCTCGATGCGCTCGGGGCCGATCTTGCCGGTCTCGCGGGCGGCGATCCCGCCCCCGTCAGCGCCGTCTTCGTCCTCAACCCCTTCGCCGACGCGCCCGAAACCACCCTCCCGGGCCTCGATCTCCTGCGCCCGCTCAAGACGCATTTCCTCGCCGATCCCGCCTTCTCGTGGGAAGACGCCGCAAGCAAGCACCACCGCTGGGAAACCCGCCAGGCCCACAAGGTGCTCGAAGTCACCGAAATCCCCGATCCCGCCAGCCGGGCCGATGTCTTCTGGGCGCTCTACAGCCACCTCATCGACAAGCGCGCCATCGAAGGCGTCGCCACCCTCTCGCCTGCCATCATCGCCCGCCACCTCGCCCTCCCCGGCGCGCGCCTGTTCGAGGCCCGGTCCACCGCGACCGGCGAAACCCTCGGCGCGGCGATCTGGTTCGAAATGGGCGAGGTCGCCTATCTCCACCTCCAGGCCCAAAGCCCCGAAGGCTACAGCCAGCGCGCGGGCTACGCGCTCTACGCCGCGGCGTTCGAGGCGTTTCGCGGCCGCGTCCGCTGGCTCGACTGGGGCGGCGCCGCGGGCACGGTCGAAGATCCCTCCGACGGCCTCTACCGGTTCAAGAAGGGCTGGGCCTCCGCCACCCGCCAGACATGGATCTGCGGCAAGATCCTCGATCCCGCCCGTTACGATGCCCTGACACAGGCTCACGGCGCCACCGGGTCCGCCTTCTTTCCCGCCTATCGCAGCCCAAGGGACGCCGCCGCACGATGACGACCGAACGCCGCCCCGCCTTCCGGCGAAACCCCGCGCTCGAGGCGCTCCTGCAACGGCTCAGCCAGGCGCTTGAGCCCTGCGATCCCGGCCAGCCCGCGCCGCAGCCGCCGCCCCTCTTCATCGTCGGCACCCCGCGCAGCGGCACCACCTTCGCCACCCAGTGGCTCGCCGCCTCGGGGGCCTTCTCGGTGCCCTCCAATTTCATCGCGCGGTTCTGGCGCGCGCCATTCGTGGGGGCGATGGCGCAGGCCATGCTCACCGATCCCGCCCTCGATTTCCGGGGTGAGTTCGCCGATATCACTCCGGCGAAACCCGGCACGCGTTCCGATCTCGGCAAGACCGAAGGGATGCTCGCCCCCAGCGAGTTCTGGTATTTCTGGCGCGGCATCTTCCCCGGCGACGGCGATATCGCGGTCGATCTCGATCAGGCGACGGGCGCAGAGTTCGATCTCTTCCGCCGCCACCTCGCGGCGCTGGGCGAGGCGCTGGGGGGCCGGCCCGTGGCGCTCAAGGGCATGATCGTCAATCACCAGATCGCCACCCTGGCCCACCACATCCCCGACGCCCGCTTCCTCTACGTCGAACGCGATCCGCTCGCCGCCGCATGGTCGCTGCTCTCGGCGCGCGAGCGGCACAATGGCGACCGCGCGATCTGGTATTCCTTCGCCACGCCCGACAAGGCCGATCTTCTGAAACGCGATCCGCTGGATCAGGTCGCGGGCCAGATCGCGCGCATCCGCAAGGATATCCGCGCGGCCTTCGCGGCCCTGCCGGACACCCGGCACCTCACGCTCGACTACCGCACGCTCTGCACCGATCCGGGCGCGGCCTTCGCGCAGGTGTCGGGCCTCTACGAAAAAGAGGGGGTCGCGCTCGAAGGCGGCAACACCGTCGCCCCGTCAGAGCCGTCTGAACCCGACATTCCCGAAGACATCCGCTCGGGTCTCGCCGCCGCGCTCTCCCGCTTCGGCGCCTGACGGCCCGGGGCCTTATCCCGCCTCGCGCAGGATCTCCGCCCACCGCGCCGCCAGCGCGTCGATCGAAAACCGCGCCGCGATGTCCCGGTGCAGGCCTTGCGGATAGGGCCCCGCGGCCAGAAGCCGCTCGACGCCGTCCAGAAGCGCCGCCGCATCGCCGGGCTTGACCAGCGCGATCCCCGGCGCGCCCTCGGGCACAAGCTCCCGCATCCCCGGCCCGTCCCGCGTCACAAGCGGCCGCCCCGCGCTCAGGATCTGGAACACCTTGTTGGGGATCACCCGGCCCGCCTTCCCGCTTTCTCCGAAAACGCCAAGGCACACATCCGCCCCCGCGATCCGCCGGGCCAGCTCTTCATAGGGCACCCAGTCCACCCAGGTCAGCGCCTCGGGCGTGTCCTCGTCCAGCATCGCGCGGATGCGGCCCGCCTCCTGCCCCTGTCCGATCACCGTCCAGTCGATCGGGCGTCCGCGCGCCAGCCGCGCGGCCTCCACGATCGTCGCGATCCCGTGCAGGGGGATGAACTGGCCATAGAACAGAACCTGCGCGCGCGCCGCCGATGGCGCCGGCGGGGCTTCGGGAAACGCGGCCGCCTCCGCGCCCACGAAAACCGATGTGACGCGGTCAGGGGGAAGCCCGTAGGCCTCGCGAAAAAGCGCCGCCTGCGCCCCGGTATCCAGAACCACCCGCGCCACCGCCCGGCAGGCAAGCCACTCCCAAAGCCAGAGAAGCCTGGCCAGCGGATGCCCATGCGACAGCATCCGCCGGTCCGCCACCACCGTGTCATGCAAGGACAGGAACGCATCCCAGACAACGGGCACGCCGCGCGCCTTCGCGAAGGGCCAGAGCATCAGGACATCGAGATGCCCGAGATACCCCACCACCACCACATCGGGCCGCGGGCCCGTCAGGAACCGCCAGAGCAGGACGGGATAGGCCAGGATCAGCCGCACCGCCCGGCCCAGCGCCGCGCCGCGGCCCATCACCGCCTTGTCCTCGGCACCCGCCCAGACATCGGCGTGGATTTCCCGCACCTCCGCGCCAGACTGGCGGATCGCGGCGCGCATCAGTCGCGTGCGCGGCTTGCCAAGGTCATAGCTGCCCCAGATCAGGACGGTCGGTTTTCGGGCGTCGGAACTGCTCAAACGGGTGCCCCAGCGTGTTTTTTGTCGGGTTTCGGGGTGCCCCTTCTTAGCGTGAGGGCTCGGCCCCCGTCCAAGGGTTTTAGCCTCCGCCCGTCCGGGGCGTCCGCATGATCCCCGCCTTCGCAAAGCCCCCGCCCTGGTATTTCACCGCCGGATCCTCGCCATCGCCCGGCGGGGCCCCGTCCTCCTTCTCCGCGCGCCACCTGTCCGCGCTGTCCTGTGGCCGCCAGCCCAGGAACCCGGTCTTCGAATTGTCCCACCACCCGGCGGAATTGTCCGACGCGCCATAAACGACGGGGCAGCCCAGCGCCGGCACCATGAAGGCCCGCCGGATCAGCGAGAAGAAATCGCGATAGCTCATCCAGGTCGACAGCATCCGCCGGTCCTTCGGTTCAGGAAACACCGATCCGATCCTGATCCGCAAGCTCTCGATCCCGAACTTGTGCCAGTAGATCAGCGCGATCTGCTCCCCCCACACCTTCGAGGCGCCGTAAAGGCTGTCGGCGATCGGCACGCTGTCGGCATCAAGCCGTTCCGTCACCGGATGAAACCCGATCGCATGGTTCGACGAGGCGAAGATGATCCGCGGCCGCCGCCCATGCATCCGCGCGGCCTCGTACAGGTTGTACACCCCCCGCACATTGGCATGCAGGATCGGGTCGATCGCATCCTCGACGCTCACCCCGCCCAGGTGCACCACCCCGTCCACGCCCTCCATCAGTGCCTCCACCGCCGCCGCATCCCCGATATCGGCGGTCACGATCTCCTCGTTCGCTCCGGCCTCACCCAGATCCACCACGTCGCTCAGCCGCAGCGTCTCCGCCAGGGGCGCCAGCGCGCCGCGCGCCTCGCGCCCGATCCCGCCGCCCGCGCCGGTAATCAACAGCCGTTTCATCCGTCCTCCCCCGCCCAGACCGGGATCTGCAGGTGATGCAGCGCCGCGGGGTCCTCCCCCCGGATCCGCGCCAGCAAAAGCTGCGCCAGCCGCCGCCCCGCCTCCTCGATATCCTCGTAGATCGCGGTCAGCCGCGGGCGAAACAGGTTCCCCACCTCCGAGGTCTGCTTCGCCACCAGGTCCACGTCCCGCCCGATCACCTGCCCGCAATCGGTCAGCCCCGCCTGCACGGCCATCGCCGCGATCTCGCCGGGGCAGATCCAGCCGTCCGGCGCCTCCGCCCCCTGCGCCATCTCCCGCACCCCGCAGGTGATCGCCCCGGGCGTGTCGTGGATGGTAAAGCCCTGCGCCACCAGCCCCGTCACCCCGTGCGCCGCCACCGCCGCGCGAAACCCCTCGCGCATATGGGCATTGAAGCTGTATTTCGGCGCCGGCGCCACCAGCGCCAGCCGCCGCCGCCCCGCGCCCACCAGCCGCTCCACCGCCATCCGCGCGAAGGCGGCGTTGTCGTAATCCAGCCAGGGATGCGCCGCCATCTCCGTCCGCCCGTGGGTCACGAAGGGAAACCCGGTGCGCATCAGGTAGGCCACCCGCGGGTCCTGCGGCTCGGTCCGCGCGAGGATCAGCCCATCGGCCAGCCGGTTCCGCACGATCCGCCGGATCGGGTCCATCGGCGGCTCGTCGATCGCGTATTGCATCAGAACCAGGTGAAACGTCGTGTCATGCAGAACCCCGCTGATCCCGCTGATCATCGACGACGAAAACCCCAGGATCTCGCTGTGCGGATCCAGCACCAGCGCGATCACGTTCGACCGGCCCGTGCGCAGGCGCTGCGCCGCCCGGTCGGGCACATAGCCGATCTCGCGCGCCACCTCCGCCACCTGCGCCCGGGTGCGTTCGGCGATCTTCTCGTCCCCCGCCAGCGCCCGCGACACGGTCGTCACGGCAAGCCCGGTGATCTCGGCAATAGTGCGCTGCGTGGGCTTCCTGGCAAGGCGGAGTGATTCGCGCGCATCGCTCATCTCAGCCGCCCGCCCTCATCCGCGCCGCGTGCGGGGCAGGGGCCGCCAAAGCGCTTTGCATACTGATTTCGTTAGCGCAAACATATGTTGACGGACGATTGATTTTTGATGTTCCCTGAAAGCCGTTCTTGACATATACAGTATTTATAACGTTATAAACAAGTAACCATACGGTTACAAACATACGCAACGTGGAGGATGCGATGACAAAACCCCTCAAGGGATTGAAGCTGACCGTGGCCGCTCTGGCCCTGTCCGCAGGTATGGCCCAGGCGGCCGATGTTGAGGTTCTGCACTGGTGGACGTCCGGCGGTGAAGCCGCGGCGCTCAACGTGCTCAAGCAGGATCTCGAAGGCCAGGGCATCGGCTGGCAGGATATGCCGGTCGCCGGCGGCGGCGGCGAACAGGCGATGACGGTGCTGCGTGCCCGCGTCACGGCCGGCAACGCGCCGACCGCGGTGCAGGGCCTCGGCTTCGACATCCTCGACTGGGCCGGTCAGGGCGCGCTCGCCGACCTGAACGAAACCGCCGCCAAGGAAGGCTGGGATGCGGTCGTTCCCGACGCGCTCAAGGCCTTCGCGAAGGTCGATGGCAAGTGGGTTTCGGCCCCCGTCAACGTCCACTCGACGAACTGGGTCTGGGCCAACAAGGCCGTGCTCGACGAACACGGCATCGCCGTGCCCACCACCTGGGAAGAGTTCAAGGCCGCCGCCCACACGCTCAAAGAAGCCGGGATCACCCCGATCGCCCATGGCGGCCAGGCCTGGCAGGATGCCACGATCTTCGACGCGGTCGTGATGTCCACCGGTGGCCCCGACTTCTACAAGTCGGCCTTCATCGATCTCGATCCCGAGGCGCTGGGTTCCGACACCATGAAGGAAGCCTTCGATCGCATGGCCTTCATCCGCGATCATGTGGATGAAAACTTCTCGGGCCGCGACTGGAACCTCGCCACCGCCATGGTCATCAACGGCGAAGCGGGCTTCCAGATGATGGGCGACTGGGCGAAGGGCGAATTCCTGAATGCCAACAAGGTGCCGGGCGAGGATTTCCTCTGCTTCCGCTTCCCGGGCACGCAGGATCAGGTCACCTTCAACGCCGACCAGTTCATGATGTTCGACCAGGGCGGTTCGGTTTCGGCCGAACAGTCTGCGCTTGCTTCGGCAATCCTCTCGCCGTCCTTCCAGTCGGCCTTCAACGTGGTGAAGGGCTCCGTGCCCGCGCGCACCGACGTGCCGAACGAAGCCTTCGACGATTGCGGCAAGAAGGGCATGGCCGATCTCGCCGCCGCGGCGTCGTCGGGCAACCTCTTCGGCTCGATGGCCCATGGCCACGCCGCGCCTGCTGCGGTCAAGAACGCCGTCTATGACGTCGTGACCGCGCATTTCAACGGCGAATACGACAGCGAAACCGCCGTTGATGAGCTGGTGACAGCCGTCGAGATCGCCCAGTAAGAGCGATCCGCGAAAGATCTGTCCGCGGGCGGCGTGCCCGCCCGCGGACAACCTAAAGCCAACAGGGACAGACCGAAGGGGGAGCGGCTCATGAGCCTGGCCAACGCACAAGTGCGGCCGGAGATCCGCGCCAAGGGCGACGTCGATTTCCGCACGAAACTCCAGAACTGGATACCGAAGCTCGTACTCTCGCCCTCCGTGGCGCTGATCTTCGTCTTCGTTTACGGCTTCATCCTCTTCACGATCTATCTCAGCTTCACCGATAGCCGGATCCTGCCTTCCTACGGCTGGGTCGGCTGGGAAAACTACGACAAGCTTTTCCGCCTCTCGCACTGGACGATCTCGGTCACCAACCTCGCGATCTTCGCCACGCTCTACATCGTGATCTGCACGCTGATCGGGCTTCTTCTGGCGATCTTCCTCGATCAGAAGATCCGCGGCGAAGGGCTCCTCAGGCCGATCTACCTCTACCCGATGGCGCTGTCGTTCATCGTCACCGGCACGGCGTGGAAATGGATGCTCGATCCGGGCATCGGCATCGAGAACACCATGCATCTCTGGGGCTGGGAAAGCTTCGCCTTCGACTGGATCAAGAACCGCGACATGGCGATCTACACCGTGGTAATCGCCGCGGTCTGGCAATCCTCGGGCTTCACCATGGCGATGTTCCTCGCGGGCCTGCGCGGCATCGACAACGAGATCCTGAAGGCCGCGCAGATGGACGGGGCCTCGAACTGGCAGCTTTACCGCCGGATCATCATCCCACAGCTGCGGCCCGCGTTCCTGTCGGCCTTCGTCATCCTCTCGCACCTCGCGATCAAAAGCTATGACCTCGTCATCGCGCTGACGGGCGGCGGCCCGGGCAGGGCCACCGAACTGCCGGCGACCTTCATGTATTCCTACACCTTCTCGCGCAACCAGATGGGGATCGGTGCTTCCTCGGCGGTCATCATGCTGATGACGATCGCGGCGATCATGATCCCCTATCTCTATGCAGAGCTGAAGGAGCGGAACTGATGGCCATCGCTTCCACAGACACCGCGATCCGCACCAACCGCTTCACGCGCACGCTGATCTATCTCTTCCTCCTGCTCTTCGCGCTGTTCTACCTTCTGCCGCTCTTCGTCATGGTGGCGAACTCGCTGAAGCCTTTGTCGGAAATCACCGGCGGCAACATGATGGCGCTTCCGAAGGTCTGGACGATCGAGCCCTGGCTCGCCGCCTGGTCCACCGCCCAGATCGGGGTCGAACCCACCGGGCTGAAGCCGTACTTCTGGAACTCGATCAAGATGGTCGTGCCCGCCGTGGCGATCTCCACGATCCTCGGCGCGCTCAACGGCTACGTCCTCACGAAATGGAGCTTCCGGGGCGACAAGATCCTTTACGGTCTGATGCTCTTTGCCTGCTTCATCCCCTTCCAGATGGTCCTGATCCCGATGGCCCGCGTCCTCGGCCTCACCGGCCTCGCGGGCTCCACCCCGGGCCTCGTCCTCGTCCACGTGGTCTACGGCATCGGCTTCTCGACCCTCTACTTCCGCAACTACTATGCGGCCTTCCCGACCGAACTCGTCCGCGCCGCCCAGATCGACGGCGCCGGCTTCTTCCGCATCTTCTGGCGCATCATGCTGCCGTCGTCCGGGCCCATCATCGTCGTCTGCGTCATCTGGCAGTTCACCAATATCTGGAACGATTTCCTCTTCGGCGCCTCCTTTGCCGATTTCGACAGCCAGCCGATGACCGTGGCGCTCAACAACCTCGTGTCCTCCTCCACCGGCGTGAAGGAATACAACGTCCACTTCGCCGGCGCGATCCTCGCCGCGCTCCCCACGCTTCTCGTCTACATCGTGGCGGGCCGCTACTTCGTCCGCGGCCTCATGGCCGGCTCAGTCAAGGGATAAGACCATGGGTTTTCTCGACATCAACAACGCAACCAAGTCCTACGGCGCGGTCGAGGTTCTCCACAAGGTCGACATCTCCGTCGAGGAAGGCGAATTCCTCGTCCTCGTCGGCCCGTCGGGCTGCGGCAAGTCCACGCTTCTCAACATGATCGCGGGGCTCGAAGACATCACCACCGGCGAAATCGCGATCAAGGGCGTGCCGATGAACGGCGTTCACCCCTCGAAGCGCAACATCGCCATGGTGTTCCAGTCCTACGCGCTCTACCCCAACATGACCGTGGGCCAGAACATCACCTTCGGGCTCGAGATGCACGGCGTCCCGAAACCCGAACGCGACAAGGCGATGAACGAGGTGGCCGAGATGCTGCAGATCAAGCAGCTTCTCGATCGCAAGCCCGGCCAGCTTTCCGGCGGCCAGCGCCAGCGCGTCGCCATGGGCCGCGCGCTTGTCCGCAACCCCGATGTCTTCCTCTTCGACGAACCGCTGTCGAACCTCGACGCCAAGCTCCGCGTCGACATGCGGACCGAGATCAAGAAACTGCACCAGAACCTCGGCACCACCATCGTCTACGTCACCCACGATCAGATCGAGGCGATGACGCTATCCACCCGCATCGCGGTGATGAACGGCGGCTATGTCCAGCAGCTCGGCTCGCCGAAGGAAATCTACGACACGCCCGCCAACATCTTCGTCGCCTCCTTCATGGGCTCGCCGTCGATGAACCTCTTGCCCGCGAAGGTCGTGGTCTCCGACACCGCCGTCCACGCCGAGATCGCGAAAGAGGGCGGGTCGATCCGCCTCGCCTTCGCCAACCCGGGCGCGGCGCTCCGCGCCTATGACGGGCAGAACATCATCCTCGGCATCCGGCCAGAGGCGATCACCGATCCCGACGGCGCCGATCGCCATTCCACCCATGTCGAAACCATTTCCGCGAAGATCGACGTCACCGAACCCGCGGGCTCCGATACCTTCGCCACCACGTCCCTCGGCGGCAAGGATTGCATCGCCCGCCTGCGCGCCGACGCCGATGTGAAGGCGGGCCAGACGGTCGACCTCGCGATCAACATGGAAAAGGCGATCCCCTTCGATCCCAAAACCGAAGACCGGATCGCCTGACCCCGGCCATGCCCGGGTGGGATTACATCATCGCGGGCGGCGGCTCGGCAGGCGCCGTCCTCGCCGCGCGGCTTTCCGAAGATCCGGGCACCCGCGTCCTCCTCCTCGAAGCGGGCGGGCGCGACAGGCACCCGCTCTTCCACATCCCCGCGGGCTTCGCGAAGATGACGAAGGGCATGGCCTCCTGGGGCTGGGAAACCGTGCCGCAGAAACATCTCGGCGGCCGCCGCCTCTGGTACACCCAGGCCCGCGTGATCGGCGGCGGTTCCTCGATCAACGCCCAGCTCTACGCCCGCGGCAATCCCCGCGACTATGACGGCTGGGGCATCCCGGGCTGGGGCTGGGCCGATGTCCTGCCCTATTTCAAGCGCTCCGAAGACAACGAACGGTTTGAGAACGCCTTTCACGCGAAAGGCGGCCCCCTGGGCGTCTCCGACCCGAAAGGCGCGCTCCCGATTGCCGAGGCCTACATCGCCGCCGCCGAAGCCACGGGCCTCCCCCGCAACCCCGATTTCAACGGCGCGGCGCAGGAGGGCGCGGGCTATTACCAGCTCACGCAAAGGAACGTCCGCCGTTCCTCCACCGCGCGGGCCTTCCTGCACCCCGCCCTCACGCGGCCCAATCTCACCCTCGTCACCCACGCCCAGGTGGGCACCCTCATGGTCGAAAACGGCCGCGTCACCGGGCTCACCTACCGCACGAAGGGCGGCGAAACCTCCGTTCACGCCGACCGCGAGGTGATCCTTTCGGCAGGCGCCATCGGCTCGCCGGCGCTCCTCCTCCGCTCCGGCATCGGCCCGGCCGACGATCTCGGCGCCCTGGGCATCGGCATCCGCCACGATCTTCCGGGCGTGGGCCGGAACCTGCAGGATCACGTCAATCTCTGCACGATCTGGGAATGCACCGGCCCGCACAGCTATGACGGCTGGGACAGGCCCGACCGCACGCTGCGCGCCGGTCTGCAATACATCCTCACGAAACGCGGCCCCGCCGCCTCCTCGCTCTTCGAAACGGGGGGCTTCTGGTACACCGGCGAATCCGATGGCTGGCCCGACATCCAGTTCCATCTCGGTCTCGGCTCCGGCATCGAAAAGGGCATCGCGAAGATCGACGGCGCGGGCGTCACGCTCAACTCCGCCTACCTCCGCCCCCGCTCGCGCGGCACCGTGCGCCTCGCCGCCGCCGATCCGAAGGCGGCGCCGCTGATCGATCCGAATTACTGGGCGGAACCGGAAGATCTCGACGCCTCGCTCCGCGCGCTGGAAGTTGCGCGCGAGATCATGGGGGCCGCGCCGCTGAAGCCCTGGCTCCGGCGCGAGGTTCTGCCCGGCCCCGACGCCACCGGCCGCGCGGCGCTCGTGGCCTACGCGCACCGCATGGCGAAAACCGATCACCACCCGGTCGGCACCTGCCGGATGGGCGAGGATGACATGGCCGTCGTCACCCCCGATCTGCGGCTGCGCGGCCTTTCGGGCCTCCGGATCGTGGATGCATCCGTGATCCCGAACGTGCCGTCGTCGAACACCAACGCGCCGACGATCATGGTCGCCGAAAGGGCCGCCGATCTGATCCGGGGCCGCGTCTGAACGGGCTCCCGCGCCGGGATAGTGTCGACTCGCTACTATCTCGCCGGTCCTGGATAGTAGCGACTCGACACTAACCGGTTGTTAATAGCGACTCGCTACTACTTTGCGGATGCCTGATCCGCTTCTCTCCACCGTCACCCGGATGGCCCGCCTGATCGGGTCTGCCGGGCGTTTCGGGGGCCTCACGGCCACCCAGCGCGCGGCGCTCGATTACCTCTCCCGCGCCAACCGGTTTTCCCGCACGCCATCGGCCGCCACCGCCTATCTGGGGGCCACGCGGGGCACCGTCTCGCAGACGCTGAAGGCGCTCGCCGCCAAGCGTCATCTCACCGCCAGCATCCCCGAGGGGGATCGCCGGTCGGTATCCTATGCCCTTACGGAGAAGGGGAAATTCGCGCTGGAGCAGGAAGGCGCGCTGGCCATCGCGCTTGCCGATTTCGGGCCTCAGGACAGGGCGATTGCAAGCTTCACGCTCCAGCATCTTCTTGACGGTGTGCTCCGGGCCACGGGCGCACCGGGCTTCGGCCAGTGCCACACCTGCCGCCATCATTTGCGCGGGGACGCGGGGCGTCATTGCGCCTTCCACGATGCCGGGCTGTCCGAGGCGGAATCGCACCTGATTTGCCACGATCACGCGCGTCCTTCCTGACCGGCGCCGCGCAAAATCTGTGTACGGGGTGTGTACGCGGTGTGTACGCCGGGTGTACACGCCGATTCCGGGCATTCTGCCCCGCCCGCCGCCGGCCCGGCGGGCCTGTCCGGTGCACCGCCTTGGCCCCGCCCAACCTTGAAAACAAGGCCCCCGCGCCCCGGCGCGCGCCTCTCACTCCGCCGTAAACCTTTCATGGTCTAATGGGTGAAACAGGGGCCGTTTCCGCCACCCGGCGCGAAAACGTACACAGCCCCACCGCCCGGCGCCGCGATTCTCCGCCTTTGTAACCTAATGGTTACTTAAGCGGTTCATAAATCCCCGAAACCCCCGTTTTTCCTTGGAATATCGCGCTTGATCCGGGCATTCTAAGCGTGCATAGTGTGTTAACTGTTCAGTTACTTGCGCGAAGGAAAACCGGGCGTGACCAGATCCAAACAGCGCACCGCCGCCGAAGCCGTGGCGCTCATCTCCGATGGCGCAACCGTCGCTGTGAACTCCTCCTCCGGCCTCTGCTGCCCCGACGCCATCCTCGCCGCGCTCGGACAGCGGTTCGACACCGAAGGCCACCCCCGCGATCTGACCATGATCCACCCCATCGCCGCCGGCGATTTCTTCGGCACCAAGGGCGTCGATCACATCGCAAAACCCGGTTGTATCAATAAGATAATAGGCGGCAGCTACCCCTCCGGCCCGTCCAAGGCAGAGCCTCCGCTGATCTGGCAGCGCATCACCGCGAACGAGGTCAAAGCCTATAACGTGCCCTCCGGCATCGTGTTCGACATGCTCCGCGAAGCCGCCGCCTTCCGGCCCGGCGTCCTCACCAAGGTGGGCATGGATACCTTCGTCGATCCCGATCAGGACGGCTGCGCGATGAACGATGCGGCGCGGGCTGAACCCATTGTCCGGAAAGAGAAATTCGACGGCGACGACTGGCTCTATTTCCCCGCCGTCGCCCCCGATATCGCGATCATCCGCGCCACCACGGGCGATCAGCGCGGCAACCTCTCCTTCGAATCCGAAGGCGCCTATCTCGGCGCGATGGAAATGGCCCTCGCCGCCCACAACCGCGGCGGCATCGTCATCGCCCAGGTCCGCCGCGTCGCGAAAAACGGTACCATCCGCCCCCATGACGTCCACGTCCCCGGCATCCTTGTCGACATCGTCGTCGAAGCCCCCGATATGCTGCAAACCACTGGAACGCCTTACGATCCCGCGATCTCGGGCGAGCTGATCCGCCCCCTCGACAGCTTCCACGCGATGGAATTCGGGCCGAACAAGATCATCGCCCGTCGCGTCGCGCAGGAGCTGAAGGAAGGCTGGGCCGTCAACATCGGTTTCGGCGTCTCCGCCAACGTCCCCCGCATCCTGCTCGAGGAAGGCCGCCACGGCGATGTCACCTGGGTGATCGAACAAGGCGCCGTGGGCGGCATCCCGCTGCTCGATTTCAAGTTCGGCTGCGCCGCCAATGCCGAGGCCTTTGTCACCTCGCCGCACCAGTTCGCCTACTTCCAGGCCGGCGGCTTCGACGCCTCGCTTCTGTCCTTCCTCGAAATCGACAGGGAAGGCTCCGTCAACGTCTCCCGCCTCGCCGCCACCCCCCACCGCACGGCGGGGGCCGGGGGCTTTGTCGACATCACGACACGGGCAAAAAAGATAGTGTTTTCAGGTAATTTCAACGCCGGCGCCAAAATGCGGGTGGAAGGCGGGCGGCTCGTCATCGACCGCGAGGGCAAGATCGCCAAGTTCGTCGAAAAGGTCGATCAGGTCAGCTTCTCGGGCCGCAAGGCCGCCGCCGAAGGGCGCGATATCTCCTATGTGACGGAACGCTGCGTGGTCAAACTGCTGCCCCAGGGGCTCACGGTGACGGAAATCGCCCCGGGCCTCGATCTGGAGCGTGATATCCTCGCCCAGGCCGCCACGCCGCTCAAGGTCGCCGACAGCCTGAAGGAAATGGACGCGGCCCTGTTCCGCCCCGAACCCATGGGCCTCACCCTATGAGCACCGCCGCCGACATAGATCTCACCCGCAATGGCGCGATCGCCCATCTGCGCCTCAACCGGCCCGCGAAACTCAACGCGCTCGACCGTGCCATGGTCGCCCGCCTCGCCGCCCGCTGTGCAGAGATCGAGGCGGATGACGACATCCGCGTGGTGATCCTGTCGGGCGAAGGCAAGGCCTTCTGCGCCGGCGGCGATATCGAGGCCTGGGCCTCCGAAACCCCCGACAGTTTCGGCCGCCACTGGCTTCGCGACGGCCACGCCGCCTTCGATGCGCTCGCCCGCCTGCGCCAGCCGGTGATCGCGGTGCTCGACGGTCACGCGCTGGGCGGCGGGCTTGAGCTTGCCGCCTGCGCCGATATCCGCGTGGCGGAGGAACAGATCAAGGCCGGGCAGCCCGAAACCGGGCTCGGCATCATCCCCGGCTGGTCCGGCACGCAGCGGGCGGTCCGCCGCTTCGGGGCACAGGTGGTGCGCCGCATGGTGCTTGCCGGAGAGGTGTTCACGGCGGACGAGGCTCTTGGCCTCGGGCTTGTCGACCGCGTCGTGCCCAAGGGGCAGGCGATGGCGGCGGCGGAGGAGCTCGCCGCAACACTCCTCACACGCAGTCCCCGCGCCACGGAACTCGCCAAGATGATGATCAACCACGCCGAAGGCGAGGAGCGCGAGCGTATCGCGGAATCGCTCGCCGGCGCGCTTGCCGCCCACTCGCCGGACCTTGCAGAGGGCCTTGCCGCCTTCCGTGAGCGCCGTACGCCGAACTTCCTGAAAGACAAGGATAAACCCTGATGATCCGCCACCTCGTCGCGCTGCGCTATGCCCCCGGCACGACCGGAGAAACCAAGACCGCGCTGATGCAGGATCTCGCCGGGCTCTCGGGCCATATCGACGGCATCCTCGACTTCCAGGTGCGCGCCAATGTCTCGGTCGAGGATCCGCTGGTGCGCGGCTTTCGCGATCTCTTCTGGTTCGATTTCCGCGATACGGGCGTGCGCGCACCTATCTCGCCGACCCCACGCACCAGGCGATCGGTGCCCGGATCGTGGCCACGCTCGAGGGCGGGCCCGATGGTGTCTTCGTCATGGATTTCGAGGTCTGACATGCCCCAGCCCCTTCATGTGGCCGAAAATATCCTGGGGGAGCCGCCCGCAGGGCGGCGGGGGCAACGCCCCCATATCTCGCCGGGAGACATGCCATGACCGGCCCTGTCGCCTTCGTCACCGGATCAAGCCGGGGGATCGGGCTTGCCGCCGCGGACGCGCTGGCGCGCGAGGGCTTCGCCGTTGCGGTGAACGGGCCCGCCGATGACGCCGAACTAAAAGGCGCAGTGGCCCGGATCGAAGCCGCGGGTGCCCGTGCGCTTCCGGTCGTGCTCGATGTCACCGATCTTGCCTCCCATGACGCGGCCCTGGGGCGGATCGAAGAGGCGCTCGGCCCCCTCACCACCCTCGTCAACAACGCCGGCGTGGGCGTCATGCAGCGCGGCGATCCGCTGGATGTCAGCGAGGCAAGCTGGGATCGTTGCCTTGCGGTCAACGCCAAGGCTGCCTTCTTCCTGACCCAGGCCTTCGCGAAGCGGCTTCTGGCCCGCGACCTCGACCCAGGCCTCTTCCATTCGATCGTCAACGTCACCTCCTCGAACGCCACCGCGGTGGCCGTGCCGCGTTCGGAATACTGTGCCTCGAAGGCCGCCGCCGCGATGGCCGGGCAAGCCTGGGCGGTGAGGCTGGGCCCCGAAAACATCGCCGTCTACGACGTGCGCCCGGGCCTCATCGCGACAGAGATGACGGCGCCTGTCATCGCGCAATACGAAGCCCGCGCGAAGGAGGGCCTGACGCTCATCCCCCGGGTCGGGCAGCCCGAAGAGATCGGCACGATCATCGCCTCGCTTGCCACAGGCCGGCTTCCCTATACCACCGGTCAGGTGATCGCGGCGGATGCCGGGATGCTTGTGCCGCGCTTCTGAAGGATACCTCTGATGAAGATCGCTCTTCCCGACGAAACCGGCCGCCTGACGGACTATCACCTGACCGGCACGCCTCTGCCGGTCACGCCGATGGGCGCCGAACCTGCGCGCGTCGTCTTTTCCGCCGCCCATGTGGTGGCCGATCCCTTCACCGCAGGCGATCCCTCGGGCCCCGCCGTCGTGGACTGGGACAAGACGATGGCGTTCCGCCGCTACCTCGACGGGCTGGGGCTTGGGATTGCCGAGGCGATGGATACCGCGCAGCGCGGGATGGGCCTCGACTGGCCCGGGGCGCTGGAATTGATCACGCGCACGAAGGCGGAGCTTCCCGACGCGCTTGTCTTCAACGGTTGCGGGACGGATCAGCTCGATCCGGCGGAGGCGCGCGGCCTCGACGACGTGCGGCGCGCCTATTTCGAACAGCTCGACGCGATCCAGAAGGTTGGTGGCCGGATCATCCTGATGGCCAGCCGGGCATTGGCGCGGGTTGCCACATCGCCCAACGATTACCTGTCTACCTACAGGGAGGTTCTGGCGGCGGCGGACGAACCCGTGGTGCTGCACTGGTTGGGCGAGATGTTCGACCCCGCGCTTGCCGGATACTGGGGAGCGGAAAGCTTTGATGAGGCGCTCGAAACCGCGCTTCAGGTGATCGGCGAGAGTGCCGCGAAGGTCGACGGCATCAAGATCTCGCTTCTCGACAAGGAGAAAGAGATCATCATGCGCCGCCGTCTGCCCGATGGCGTGAAGATGTATACGGGCGACGATTTCAACTATCCCGAATTGATCGAGGGCGATGCCGAGGGACATTCCCACGCGCTTCTGGGCATCTTCGATCCGCTGGCCCCGGCCGCGGCCCATGCGGTGACGCTTCTGGGGCAGGGGGATGCGGCGGGGTTCCGCAGGCTGCTTGATCCGACGGTGCCGCTGGCGCGGCTGATCTTTCGGGCGCCCACGCAGTATTACAAGACTGGCGTCGTGTTCCTGGCCTGGCTGAACGGGTTCCAGGATCACTTCATCATGCTGAACGGGCACCAGGCGATGCGGCCGCTGCCCTATTTCACCGAAGTGTTCCGGCTGGCGGATCAGAACGGGCTTCTGCGGGATCCCGATCTTGCGGTTGAACGGATGGGCCGGATGATGGCCGTCTACGGGGTGTGATGCGGGATTTTTCGCGCGATATCTCGCCGCTCGCGCTCAACACGGCGACGCTGGGGCACAACCTCGATGGTTATGGCGCGGGCTGGCCGGTGGAGCGGGTGATCGATGCCTGCGCCGAACGGGGCCTTGGCGGAATCGTCTTCTGGCGGCGCGAGATCGGGGCCCGGGCCGTCGAGATCGGCGAACGCGTGCGCGCGGCGGGGATGGAGGTCGTGGGGCTCTGCCGCACGCCCTATCTGGTGGGGCCGGGGGCGCCGGGAACGCTTGATGAGGCGCGGGCGTCGGTCGATATGGCCGCCGGGCTGGGGACGCGGGTGCTGACGATCGTGACCGGTGGGACGGAGCCCGGCACGAAGGGAGTGGAGGAGAGCCAGAAGATCCTGGCCGGGCGCGTGGCCAAGCTTGCGGCCTATGCGGCGGAGCGGGATGTGGCGCTGGCGCTTGAGCCGCTCAATCCGATGTTCGGGGGCAACCGCACCTGCCTGATGACCGTGCGCGACGCGCTTAGCGTTTGCGAGAGGGCGGGCGCGCCGAATGTGGGCGTGGCCGTCGATGTCTATCACGTGTGGTGGGACACGGGCCTTGCCGAAAGCCTGAGGGAGGCCGGAAACCGCATCCTCGGCTATCACCTCTGCGACTGGCGGGAGGACACGCGGGACATGCTTCTCGACCGGGGGATGATGGGCGACGGGGTGGCCGATCTGAAGGCGATCCGCCGCGCGGTGGAGGCCGCGGGCTATGCCGGGCCCTGCGAGGTTGAAATCTTCTCGTCGCGCGACTGGTGGCAGCGCGATCCGAACGAGGTTCTGGATGTGATGGTGGAGCGGTTCAGAACCGTCTGCTGAACGTCATTCCCCGCCGCAGCAGCCCCCGCCGCAGCTGCTTCCGCCGCACCCGCCGCCGCCGCCGTCGCGGCCGTTCGAGCCGAAGAGGATGCGGTAGACGATCAGCAGCCCCACGGCCGCGCCGATGATGAAGATCCCCTCGCTGTTGGGCCCGGTGAAGAGCGTCGCAAGGTCGTCTTTCAGGTTTCCGGTCATGCCGATCCGCCAGATTTACCGTTACGTCTACCCCGTCATACTGGCAGATTCGGGCAGAACCGTGGAGATTTTCTTCGGAAATCAGGTTGTTCTGCCGGTCCGGGTTCGGGAATGCGGATTTCCCGACCGCCTGTTGCAGGAGGATGCCGATAGGCGGGCAGCGCACTCGCGTTGGGTTCGATTACATCGGACGGCGGGTTTTCGGGGCTGATGGCGGGATTCCGAATGCGGTTTCTCGGCGAAAGCCTTTCGCGAGGGACGCATGTGCGGATCGGATGACCGAGCTGGGGCCGGCCTGCTGGATTGCCGGTCGGGCGGCTTGGCGCACCGGTGGCGGACGGCCCGCACAAGACAGGCCGAAACCGTCGGAAGCGATGGCGCCGCAAGGGCATTCCCGCAAGGATGGTGGCGGGCCTTGCCGCCGGTGCCGGCAAGCGGTTCAGAGCCGCCTATGGGCCCGTGTCCAGCCGGTACTTTCCGAACTCGGCCCCATCGTACTCGATTGCGCCGATGCGTTCCGCGCCCATGCGCCCAAGCGCGCCGAGATGCTTCCGGGACGGGGGAAGCAGAAAGGTTATGTACGGTATCCGCGGGTCGGCACGCGCGACGGCCAGGGCCTGCCGCGTGATCCTTGCGCCGAGGCCGAAGGCGTCGGGAATCAGCACGAGGCCGAAATCCCACTCGTCGCCTTCCTTCTGGAACCCGCCCCAGCCGATGTAGCGGCCACCTTCCAGGATCGCCCAGTGGCCAAGGCCGTCGCGGTGCCAGCATGCCTCCTTCGCCGCCACGAAGGCAGCGGCGTAATCCGTGGTCCAGGCGGAGGTCAGGAGTGGCATGTGCACGCCGGTGCGCGGGTCGTTCATGTGCGCCACGAGCGTTTCCAGGGGGATCGTGGGGAGGCGGACGAAGGCGATATCGGTTCGGGGCATGATCGTGGACGCGCGGTCGGGCGGGTTGGGGGTGCGGGGGTCGCCATACATCTAGACGGCCCCTGCGATATCGGGAAGTGCCGACCGGAGGCGGCGCGCCATGAGGCGATGGGCGAGCGCGCTGCCCCTGCGTTCGATGAACCGCTCCAGCCGGTTGGCGTAATCGGCCTCGACCGCCATCTGCACGGAGGCCCGGCGGGCGAGGTTGGCGCGCCACGCGGGCACGCGGGTGAGGCCGTCGAAAGCCCCGAAATCGCCGATCGCGTCGAAGGTGTCGAAGTACCGGAATGCCGGGGCGAGGACCGTGTCGACGAAGCCGAACCGGGTGCCGGCGAACCAGGGGCCGGCGCCGAGATGCGCCTCGAGCACGCGGAACCGCGCGTGGATCGTGGCGGCCCGGGTGTCGAGGGTCTGGGCGTCGCCTGCAGAATGGAATCCGGCGATGTCTCCGAGGCAGTTCGATCCAAAGCCGATCCAGGCACGGTGGCGGGCGCGTTCGGCATGGTCTTGCGGGTGAAGCGGGTTCGGCAGGGTTTCCTCGAGGTATTCGAGGATGGCCGCGGACTCGAGGAGCACATCGTCGCCGGCCTGCAGCACCGGCGTGCGGCCAAGCGGCGAGATCGCCAAAAACCAGCCCGGTTTATGGGAGAGGGCGACGGTGCGCCTGTCGAAGGCGACCCCCTTTTCCAGAAGCGCGATGGCGACGCGCCGGACGTAGGGGCACAGCGCGTGGCTGATAGGCGTGATCGGGACGGGCAAGGTTGATCTCCATTCAGGATCTGGGCCGGTCGCCCGCGGGGGGATATCGGTGACCGGCGGGCCGTTCACCCGGACCGGACCGCGACGGTTCCGGTCATGTGCGGATGAAAGGCGCAGACATAGGCGAAGGTGCCGCGATCCGCGAAGGCGATCCGCCCGGAGGCTCCCGCCTCCAGCGTATCGGTTTCCCAGTCGCCCTCACGGGCCGTCGCGGTGTGCGGCACGAGATCGTCGTTGACCCAGATGACTTCGTCACCGGGCCGGATCTCGACGGTTGCAGGGACGAAGGCGAAGCGCGACATGCGCACGATCACGACATGCGGATCGTCATGGGCGCGGGCCGCGCGCGGCAGGGGGGGCAGGGCCAGGCTTGCGCCCAGGCCCTGACCGAAGCGACGCCGGGAGAGTTGTGGCGTCAGCCGGCGCATTCGAGGCCGCCGACCATGCGCTCGGCATGCGCTTCGTGGGCGCGGAAGGTGACCAGCGCGTCCTCGAGCAACGCCTTGAGCGGTGCGACCGTGACCGCCGGGATGAACGTCTCCGCCACCGTCTGGTTGACGATCTGGTGATAGCCCAGTTCGTTCGCCGCGTAGGCGCAGTCGAAGGCGTTTCCGGTCAGCGCCATCAGTTCGGCCCGTTTCGCCGCCGCGCCGTCGACCAGCGCGCGGCTGAGGTCGTTGTCCTCGGGCGTCACGTTCAGTTCGGCGATCAGCCGGCCTGCGGCGTCGTTCACGGCGGAATGATCGCGGATCATGGTTTGCGCAAAGTCGCGCACCGCGTCGTTTTCGGAAATCGCCAGCGCCAGATGCGCATAGCGGATGTCGAGGCCGCCGGCGGTATAGGCGGTGTGGGCGATCTGGAGGTCGTTCATCGGCTGACCGGCATCGGCGGCCATGCCGAGCGCGGCCATCGCAGCGGCAAGGGCAAGGGTGGGGGTCTTCATCGGATTTCTCCTGTCTTGGGTTTCAATGGCAATTCGATTGCCACAAGCTCGCCGGTCCATGAATGCCGGGAAGTCCGGTATTCCTGTCAGATCGTCCGGATGGCTGGACGGACGCACTGTGTTTCGCGTAATCCTCGACCCATGCTGGACCTTCTGAGCGACATCCTCACGCGCCTGTCCCTTGAAGGGACGCTTTACTTCCGCACGAGCTTTACCGAGCCCTGGGGTGTGCGCGTGCCGCCGTTCCGGAATGTGACGCGCTTCCATTACGTGCATCGCGGCGAGGCGCAGATCCGGGTTGACGGGGCCGAGCAGGCGATCGCGCTGAAGCAGGGCGATCTTGTGATCGTGCCGCACGGGCGCGCGCATGTGCTGCTCTGCCGGCACACGGGCCCCGACGAGGCCCTGCCGCTTGACGACATCCTCGCGCGGTCCGGCTTTCCCGGGCATGGCACGCTGGTGTGGGGCGGCGAGGATGCGCCGCAGGACACGCAACTGATCTGCGGTCATTTCGCGCTGGCCGAGGGCTCGCGGCACATCCTGCTGGACCGGCTGCCGCCCCTGATCCACCTCAGGGGCTATGGCGACGACCTGGGCCCCTGGCTCGAGGCGACGCTGCGCGTGATCGGCGCCGAGGCCGGTGGCGCGCGGCTGGGCGGCGACCTGATCGCGCTGAAGATGTCGGAGGCGATCTTCGCGCAGGCGATCCGCGCCCATATCGAGCAATCTGCTGCGGCGGGCGGAAACCTGGCCGGCTTCGCAGACCCGAACATCGCCCGGGCGCTGACCGTTTTCCACCGGGCGCCCGCATCGGACTGGACCGTCGAGAGGCTGGCCCGCGAGGCTGGGCTGTCGCGGACGAGCTTTGCCGAGCGGTTCACGGCCCGGATCGGACTCACGCCGATGGCCTACGTGACCTCGTGGCGGATGCAGATCGCGCGGGAGGCGCTGGCGATGCGCGGCCTGTCGGTCGCCGAAACCGCCGAGATATCGGGTTACGCCTCTGAATCGGCCTTCAGCCGGGTCTTCAAGAAGGAAATCGGAGTGTCGCCCGCGGCGTTCCGGGCAGCGCACGCCCAAGGTAAGGTGGCTTGAATATTCGTCCGCTACTTCGGGCGATCAGACATGTTTTCCGGATGATCTGGAGTTCATCGTACCAAAGTGTGGGGTTATCTCGGCTCATGCGCTGACGCGCAGATCCTGAAACCCTGACAATGGATACCTCTCATGCGCTTTGTCACCAAGACCATTCACGCCTGGCTCGACTACCCCGTCGCGCTGGCGCTTCTCGTCCTGCCGTTTCTTCTTGGCCTGGGCTCCTCCCATCCGCTTGCCCTGGCGATATCGCCCGTCGTCGGCGTCGCCGCCGTCGTGCTGACGGTCTTCACCGATCACCAGATGGGCCTCTTCCGGGTGCTTCCCTACCGGCTGCACCTGGCGGTCGACCTCGCGGTCGGCCTTCTGTTCCTCATCCTGCCCGTCGCGCTTGGCTTCACCGGGCTCGATGCTGCCTTCTACCTCGTCAACGGAGCCGCTGTCGTGGCGGTGATCGGCCTCTCCAAACCCGACGGCGAAATCGCTTCGGCCTGATCCCCCCCAAAAAAAAACGAAAGGATACACCCATGTCACGCCTGACCCAGGTCGCGGATCGCGACGCGACACCCGAAACCGCCACGCTCTTTGCGGCCATCCGCAATAAGATCGGCATGGTGCCCAACCTCTAGCGGGTTGCGGGCAACCAGCCGGCCACCCTTGCCGGGCTTCTCGGACTTAACGAAACGCTTGCCACGGGCAGCTTCGATGCCCGCACCCGGGAGGCGATCGCGCTGGCCGTCGCGGGGATGAACGGCTGCGACTACTGCGCCTCGGCCCATGCCGCAATTTCTTCCGGGCTGAAGGTCTTGCCGGAGACGATCGACGATCACCTGGCAGGCCGATCGGACGATCCGCGTGCCCATGCGATTCTGGCGCTTGCGCGCGCCATCGTCGAGCGACGCGGCATGATCGGCGACGGCGCCCTTGCAGACGCGCGCGCCGCCGGACTGTCCGAGGCAGACATCGTGGAAACCGTCGCGAACGTGGTGGCGAACATCTTCACGAACTACCTCAACAACGTTGCGGAAACGGACATCGACTTTCCCGCGCGCCGCGCCCGCGCGGCGTAACCCCCATGGCCCGGCGGCCTCTGCCGCCGGGCCCCTTCGCGGGGCTGGTTGCGTTCTGGACGGCGCCCCCTTTTGCCACACCAATGCTTTGATCCTGCGGGCCGTCCTGTCCGGGACGCGGATCGGCCGTGTAGCGGCGCGGGATGTGCCAGGGGCAGTTCCAGTCAAGTGCCTCGACATGGATGATGACGACCCGTTCCGCGCTGGGCCCGGTGCGCCCGACGTCGATCGCATCGCTTTCGTACGCGACCGCCCGCCCCCGGATCTTCAGGCGTCGTGCGTTGGGATAATCCATCAGGATCAGCGACACGCGGTTGTTGACGTCCAGGTTGCCGGCCGGGATGTATTGTCGATGCCGCGCAAGTCGGCATAGGCGATGGCCCGGTCGTCGATCACCCGAAAAGACCCGCGCAGATCCGAGAACGTACTGCGCCCGTGCGCCGCTTGATGACCCCTTGGGGCGCGACATCGCCCGTCGGCCCGGCCGCCGATCTGCCGGCAGCGAACCCTCTGTGGACCCGGCGCCCGGCTCGCCGGGTCGAGTTTACCTGGTGGTAATCATGATGTGGGATCCAAGAGCGAGGCAATCCGACAACTTACCTGGAGTTCGCTGATGGTGCATGCGTTTCTGAGAACGGTGGCGACGACGCCGCCCCCGCATGCCTCCATCTCAGACAAGCTGGCAGCCACAGTCGGAAACACGGGCAACATGCTGTTCGAGACGGCATTGGCGAAACAGCTTCGACCCGAAGTGCAGGAGATCCGGCGCCTCGAAGACATTCCCCAGGACCTGGACCACCTGGTACTGTCCATGTCGAACTTCATCAGCGACGCCACGGATCTTGGCCCATTCGTCGATATCCTCGAAGCGCGGCGGGTCGCGAACATCACCATGGTCGGATGCGGAGCACAGGCCTACGATTTTGGCGAGCGCCCGAATCTCAGCGAAGGCACCAAACGCTTCATCTCGATCCTGCGGGAGCGGTCGGCGTCGATCGGAGTGCGCGGGATCTATACGGCCTCCGTTCTGGAGGACATGGGCATTCACAACCTGGACATCGTGGGATGCCCCTCGATCTATTGGCCCGGGCCGAAGGGGTGGCCGCCGTTCAAGGGTGACCAAAGCGCATCCGGAAGGTTCGGCATACATTGCACCCCTGCCGGCAAATACCGTGATGCGGTCAGATCCCTGATTCAATACGGAATGAAACACTCGGCAACGTATATCTGCCAGACGGAAATCAGATACCTCGAAGAAGGCCCGCAAGACACTCCGGATTTCCTGTATTATATGGGGGATTCATTCCTTGCGCAAAAAGCCGCGGAATACTTCCGTCACCATGGCAGGATATTCTTCAATCTCCCGGAATGGATTGAGCATAACAGGGGCCTCGACTTCGTTCTTGGGGCGCGCTTTCACGGAAATGTCGTTGCGATGCTTGCCGGGAGGCCCAGCCTGCTTCTTGTCTTCGATACCCGCACAAGAGAAATGGCAGATCATTTCTCGCTGCCCTACATGGATTTCGCGGATTTCGACCCGGACCTGCCCATGCAGCACTATGTCGATCGTTCGGATTTCGGCATGTTCCACGGAACCTATCCAAGCCGCCTGATCGAATATGCCGGTTTCCTCGAGAAGAACAACGTGCCGCACAATCTGTTCGATGATTACTGGGCAGTGCTTCCAAATGACGGCGAAAGGCAGCCGTATTCAAGAAACCTGAGACGAAAACTCGTGCATGATGCAGTTCTTTCGAAAGTAGATCCGGAGAAATTCAGAAAGGAGTCGGACACACGGCTCAAACCGCTGCGGTCCGCGGATGTGCGCGATGCGGTGGAGATTGGTATTGCCGTATGATGCGCGCCATCTTCGCCCTGAACCTGCAATCTTTCCGAAATCCGGCTTTGCGCCCCTGATTGCCTTACCGGCAGGCATCGGCCGATAGGCCATTCGGGCGAATTTCGCACGCCGTTTCAAGTAGTGCCATGCAGAATTTCGATGCGATCTTCTTCGCATCTTTCAAAATTCTTCGGCCTTTTACTCGATATTAAGCACGCACATCTAATTCGGCCAATGACAGAAATGGAAAGGTTCGATTGCCGCGTAGTGGGAAGCGAATTCCGTGCCCTTCCGAAGTATCTATGAATGTTTTCCAGCGAAAGGTTCGCGTTTTCCCGTACCAGCAATTTCAGGGGCCTTTGAATGATCATCCGCCTCGGAAAGACAGGCGCGTTGAAGTTATTGAGCCAACCATCACGCCGCGCTCCTTCAGCTGCCTGCGCTGGTTTGAAGCCCCCCACAACCTGAAGAAAATCGAATGGATTCGAAATGAGTAAGGCCAAACGCATTCTCCTTGTAACGGAAGAGCTTAGCACCATCCCTCCGTCCGGCGGGATCGGTGCCGCGTTTCTCGAACTGGCGCTGGCCTTGGCGCGCTTCGGCCATTCCGTGGATATTCTGTTTACGCCCGCGCATTTCGAATCAATTGCAAAGGCGCAAGAAAAGGCACCACACCTTGCCGAACAGGGCATTCGCATTCTGACACCGGATTTCGAGAAATACGTTCATTGCGGAAATGATTATTCAAAGAAGACATACACCGTTTATCGGACAATTCGCGATCTTGGAATAACGCATGACGTGATCCATTTTCACGACTACAAGGGTCTGGGATTTGCGACGCTGGAAGCAAAGCGATGCGGTCTGGTCTTTGCGGCGTCCACGATCGTTGTTCAGACCCACGGGCCGACGCGCTGGACGATCGACGCCAACAACTCGCTTTTTTCGCATCCCGATCACCTTCGCATCGATCACATGGAACGCTGTTCGATCGAATGGGCGGATCACCTGGTTTCCCCGAGCCGCTATCTCCTTGATTGGATGGTCGAAAACGATTTCGCGATGCCGCCTGCCGAAAGGCGCCATGTCTTGCCCAACGTGATCACGGGATCGGTGCATCGTGGCCGGCTCCTGGCCGAGGAGAACGCGATAGCGGTGGCGGCCTCGGAAATCGTCATGTTTGGCCGACATGAAGAGCGCAAGGGACTGTTGAGCTTTCTCAAGGCAATTCGCCTCCTCGACGAGCGTGGCATCCTGATCGGGATCCGTGTGACGCTTCTCGGGGGGTTCAGCGAGATCGCGGGGCGGCACTCCGGCCTCGTTGTAACCGACATAATGAAGGGGGTTTCGGCGGAGCTTCGCGTGATCCCGAATTTCAACCGCCTGGAGGCGATGCGCTATCTGTCCGGGCGGCGGGGCGCCCTCGTCGTTATCCCGAGCCCCGAAGAGAACCTGCCTTACACCGTGATGGAGGCCATGGCCCTCGGCAAACCGGTTCTGTCCTCAAACCGCGGAGGCGCACCGGAAATCGTGGATCCGGCACAGCATGAGACGCATCTTTTCGACCCGTCCCCGGAGGGCATCGCCGAGACGCTCGCGCGTCAGCTCACATCTCCGCTGGAACCGACACAATTCGCGCGCGCCCCTGAAACGTTCGAGCAGGATTGGCTGGCATTTCACGCACGAAAGCACCCTGCACCCCGGATCAGGACCTCCGTGCAGCGGGATCTGCCGCGCGTCACGTTCGGCATCACGCATTACGAACGGCCCCGAAAGCTCCTGGATGCCGTGTGGAGCGCCCTTCGCCAGGACTACGAGAACATGGAGATCGTCGTGGTGGATGACGGCTCGACGAGCGCGGAAGCCGCCGAAACGCTCGATACGGTCGAGAGTGTTTTGAAAAGGACCGGTGGCCGTGTCGTCCGCCAGAAGAATGCTTATCTGGGCGCAGCGAGAAATACGGTCGCCCGCGTCAGCAGTGGCGACTTCCTTCTTTACCTCGACGACGATGATCTGGCCTTCGGCCATCTTGTTTCGACCCTGGTACGCGCGGCCCAGCTTACGGGCGCCGAAGTGATCAACTGCCCCAACCTCTTCATGGAGGCGCACCGGCGCCGTGAAGGCGTCGAGATGCTCGAGAAATTCAATCAGAAAGTTTCGATGTTTCCGCTCGGCGGCCCGGTCTCGCTTGGCACGTCGCAGAACTGGTTCGGCGCGGCAACGGCCCTGATCCGTCGCGATGCCTTCGACCGGGTGGGCGGCTATACGGAACTCAAGGATGTCGGCTTCGAAGACTTCGAGTTCATGCTCAGGGTGGCCCAGAGCGGAGGCAGGATCGAGATCTGTCCCGAGCCCCTGTACCTCTACGAAGTCGATCGCCCGAGCATGATATCGCAAACGTCGGCGAGCAAGAACTACCGACGCATTGTCAATGCTATCGAGATTTCTCCGAACGATCGCTCGATACGCGACGTCCTGAACGTCGCGGCGGGCTCCAGGGCCGTCGAGGAGCAGGCGAACCGCCGCAGATGGGAGGCGAAGATCAACGAACATGCCGACATCAGCGACGGCCTTGCGAAGGCCGGCGCCGATCCCGCGGCGGTCTTCGAACTTCTGGCGCAATATGCGGACCGAACCGATGCGGGGCTTGTCCGGCATACCTGGACGAAACTCCCTTCCCCTGACGGAACGGATGATGCGCGATGGCATGCCCCACCGGAGGGCCGCACGCACAGGCCGTTTCAAGCCCATGCCGTGGCGGCTGCCGACGATGTCACGGGGTCTGTCCTGACCCTTGCCCTGATGGGCCGCCCGGATGATGCTGTGGACCTCGTCGAACACAAGCTCGACACGCTGCCCTATGTCACAGAGGCTGCGGTGGAGTGGTTCGGCACCACGGGAGAAGCCGTCGCCGGGGCTTCGGCGACGGCGTTCGACCGGCTTTGTGCCGCCTATCTCGAGCGGCCGATCACGCAAGATGCCGCCGGCAAGATCATCGCCCGGGCAGCGCTGTGCGCCTTTGACAAGCAGATGGCCCTTCCGATGACGGTTGCAGAGCTTCTGAAGCGATACAGGGACAGCGAGCGGATCTACCGAAAGGCCAATCCCGAGGTGGATGACGCCATCGAGAACAGGAAGATCCTTCCGGATGCCATGGAGCATTTCAGGCGCCACGGGCACAGCGAAGGCCGCGCAGGCTTTGAGGATTTCAGGGTCGCGGCCAGATTGCTATCGGACATCTATCAGCCGACCCAACCTTGGGAAATTTGCCGCCACTTCGGTTACGACAGTTTTCTCGACCTGTCGCGCGGCCACGCGCCGACCGCTTCCTTTCCCGCAGGCACGCAGGCGAAAGTCGCATGAGCATTCTGGTGACGGGCGGCGCAGGTTATATCGGAAGCCAGTTCGTGCATGCGCTTCTTGACGCCGGGCACGATGACGTCGTGGTGGTCGACAACCTGTCCACGGGTACGAGGGAAGCCATTCCGGCAAAGACCGATTTCTTCATCGCGGATGTCGGACACCGGGACCGGATGGCAGAAATCATTTCGCGTCATTCGGTTGATACGGTTGCCCATTTCGCGGGGTCGATCATCGTGCCCGAATCGGTCGCCGACCCTTTGAAATACTATGGGAACAATACCAGCCAGAGCCGCAACCTCATTGAGGTGGCCGTGGCGGCCGGAGTCAGGCACTTCGTGTTTTCGTCCACGGCCGCCGTGTACGGCCATTGCGGATCCGAGCCGATTTCCGAGGCATCGCCGGTTTCCCCGGTTTCACCCTATGGCTGGTCCAAGTTGATGAGCGAACAGATGCTTCGCGATGTGGGCCAAGCCCACGACATGCGATACGCCATCTTGCGGTACTTCAACGTTGCCGGGGCCGATCCGCTTGGCCGGACAGGCCAGCGCAATCCGAATGCAACGCACCTCATCAAGAAGGCGCTTCTGGCGGCGACGGGCCAGAGCGATGGCCTTGTCGTGTTCGGAACCGATTACGAGACCGCAGATGGCACCGCCGTGCGGGACTACATCCATGTTTCGGATCTCGCGTCGGCGCATGTCGATGCGGTCCGATATCTGCGCGGCGGCGGCCCCTCCCAGGTGCTGAACTGCGGCTACGGGGTTGGCAGTTCCGTCCTGGATGTCATCAAGACCGTGAAGCGCGTTTCAGGGCTGGATTTCCCCGTGGAGTATTCCGGCCGTCGGCCCGGTGATGTCTGCTCCGTGATTGCCGAAGCATCGTCCTTGCGCAGAATTCTGAAGTGGACACCCAAACGCGATCGCCTTGAGGACATCGTTGCGGACGCGCTGTCATGGCAGAGGGGCGAGGTGCTGGCTCATCGGGCCGAAGCGCAGGACGGGCTTGGTGTTTCGGCGGCCTGAGCCCGGACCGGAACAGGCCATCGTCAACTTTGATCCGCGGCCCTGTCGTCGGCGCCGCCGACGCGCCACGGGGCCTCATGGGGGCCCGGGTTCTGCGTGTCGTGATCATTGCGGCCGCCCGCTTCGATCGTCACCCTGCCCGGTTCCCTCGACCGGAACCGTCGCGGGTTTCGGGGACGCGCGGTGGAGTTGGTCAGACGGTGCCCGGTTGGCCGAAACGGAAGGAAGCTCGGACAGGTTGGTATCCGAACGGCGACACCGGCCGTTCCCGCCCGGTATCGGCCGTATGCCATCTGGGCCCTGCCTCCAGCCACATCGGGGGCGTCCCCGGTGTTCGCAATCGCGATCGCGATCGCCGTTGTGCTCTTGCTTCGCGGCACTTCCGGAACGTTCCTCGATGCCGCCCGTGGCCATGCGCCGGCCGGTCTGATCCCTGCATCTTCGAACTGCGGGACACGCGGTTTCTTCCCGATGACCTTCGGGTGGCGGAGCCCTCTCAGAAACTGGCCGCGCGACCGGGTGGATCGTTCGGTCACGGCAAGAGAGAGGCGATGAGCGAGGCGCATCGCCGGGGCCCGTGAACGGGCTGTGTGCCCAACGGCAGATCGCCCGTTGCCAGAAAGCGCGTCGCGAAGCCGGCACCCTGCGCCCCCTGCCGCCACTTGCCCGGATGCGGAGGCTTCTTCGATCGAACCGGGCCGGGTGAATGGGGCGCGAAACCCGCCCCCTGACGCCTCCCCATATCCAGCCCTTGACGGATGGGGCGGCGAGGCCCGACACTGAGCTTGCCGAACCGGACCGAGCGTCCCGGAGGAGGGGGCCCGGCCCGGCGGTGTCGAGGCAGGCTGATACGGCGGAGGATGCACCCCCCGAGAGGGCGCCCATCCGGCCTTTCGCGCAGCGGATAAATCGCAGGCGAGGAGGCTATCAGCGATGAGAGTTCTAACGGTTATCGGACCTGCCCACTCGGGCAAATCAACGCTCACGGCGGCGCTGGCGGCGCTTGACGGACGCGCGACGTCCCTCGAGATCGGCGACGCCGTGAGCGTGACCACGTTTGACTATCTCGGCGATGACTGGGCCGCGATCGACATCGCCGGTGGCGCGGATGCTTTGGCCCATGCGGGCCCGGCGCTGGCCGCGTCGGATGCCGTCGTCTTATGCGTTCCGCCGGCGGAGGATGCCGCCGTCTTGTCGGCCCCCTACCTTCGGCTGATCGAGGAATCGGGCGTGCCCTGCTGGCTGTTCATCAACCGGATGGATCAGGCCACCGACCGCATGCGCGATATCGTTGCGGCGTTGCAGACCTATTCGGGCCATCACATCGTTCTGCGGCAGGTGCCGATCCGCGAGGGCGATACCATCACCGGATCGGTCGACCTGATTTCGGAACGCGCCTGGAAGTACCGCGAGGGCGAACCCTCGGATCTGATCGAATTGCCCGAAGACCTTCAGGGGCGCGAGGAGGAGGCGCGGGCCGACCTTCTGGAATCGCTTTCGGATTTCGACGACACGCTGCTGGAGCAACTGATCGAGGACAAGCGTCCGGCCCCGGAGGATGTGTTCCCCCTGACCGCTCGGGTTGCGGAAGGATCCGATCTGATGTCGGCCTTCGTGGGCGCCGCGTCGCACAACAATGGCGTCACGCGGCTGATGAAATCGCTGCGCCATGAGGCGCCGGGCGTCGAGGTCGCGCGTGCGCGGGCTGGCGGTGACGGCGCGCTGGCGGTGTCGCCGATTTCGGACATCCGCAAGCACCTGGGCAAGATGACGCTTCTGCGCGCCCTGGACGACGGGGTGGCGCCTGCGGCCCGTGTGGGCGGCGACACGATCGGAAGCCTCACGCAGATCGATGCGAAATCGCCGGTTTCCGCTTTGAAGCCCGGCGAGATCGGGCTGGCGATCAAATCCGATCACCTGTCGGTCGGGCGGCTTTACACCGCCGATGGTGACGCGGACCTGCCGCACTGGGCGGCGGCGCGCCCGCCGGGCCTGCACGCGCTTCTGACGCCAGTGCATGAGCGCGACGAGGTGCGCCTGTCGGCCGCGCTGCAAAAGCTGGCGCAGATCGATCCTGGCATCACGCTGGGCCAGGATGCGACGAGCGGCAAGGCGATCCTTTCGGTGCAGGGGCCACAGCATATGCGGCGCGTGACCCAGAAGCTCGAAGCGGATTTCGGGCTTGAGGTCGAGGAAGCATCGGTGCCGCCCGAGTATCGCGAGACGATCACCAAGAGCGTCGATCACCACCACCGCCACCGCAAGCAATCGGGCGGGGCGGGGCAGTTCGCCGATGTGCAGATCACGCTGAAGCCCGGGCCGCGGGGCAGCGGTTTTGCCTTCGACGAGGTCGTGAAGGGCGGGGCCGTGCCGCGGAACTATATCCCGGCGGTGGAGCACGGCGCCGAAGACGCCTGCGCCAAGGGGCCGCACGGCTTCCCGGTGGTCGATGTGGCGGTGACGCTGACCGACGGCAAATCGCATTCGGTGGACAGTTCGGATTTCGCCTTCCGCACTGCGGGATCGGCGGCGGTGCGCGAGGCGCTGACCATGGCGGGGCCGGTGCTGTTGCAGCCGATCGTGCATGTGGATGTGCATGTGCCGTCGATCTATGCAGGGGGCCTCGTGCCGACGGTATCGAGCCTCGGAGGTCAGGTTCTGGGCTTCGAGGGCGATCCGGGGGCCGCGGGCTGGGATATCTTCCAGGCCACTCTGCCGGCCTCGCAGGTGCAGGATCTGTTCCGGGCGCTTGCGGGCGAGACCCGGGGCACGGCGTGGATATCGGAGCGGTTCGACCGCTACGAAGAGGTGCGTGGCGCCGAAGCGGACAGGATCATGTCCGCCACCGGTGCCGTGCCCGCCTGACCGGTTGGACGGGGAGGAAAGCCGGTCTAGGTGACGGGGGGTCCGGGTACATCGGGTGCCCGGACCCAACCCCGTTTGTGCGCGTGCCATGATCGTGATCTCGCCCGACACCGTCCTGAACCCCGCCGCGCTGGAGACCCGCGTGGTGCCACGCCGGTTTTTCGGGCGTGCGATGGTGTGGCCCCGGGGGATGGGGCGCGGCGATTTCTGGCGGTTCGTGTTCGAGATGCAATGGCTGCGCTATGCCGTGGCCCTTCTGCCCTTCGTCTTCGCCGCGCTGATCTGGCGCGAGTTCACGCTGCCGATCGCGCAGGCGCCGCTTCTGATGGTGATCGCGATCGGGTTCTTCGAGTTGAAGGTGCTGAAGCTGGACGAGGCCGCGCGGGCGCGGATCACGGGCGATCCGGCCCATTCCGAGGCGCTCGACCGGCTTCGGTTCCGGGGGCAGGCGGCCATGCGGCGGATCGCGGCGCGGCATGACATTGCCGAGGGGGCGCTGACGCTTGTGGTGGAACAGTCGGAACTGGCGCGGGTGCGGCCCCTGACCTTCGTGTCGGTGCAGCGGGCGGCGCCGACACCCGAGGTCATGGCGCTTGGCGCGGAAGACCGGGAGATCCTGCAGGGCCTTTTCGAGGGGATCGGGGACGAGCGCGCGCTGCAGCGGGCGAACCTTGCCGAGGATGTTTTCGTGCGCGAGGTGACGGTGGAGGCGCGATCGGTGAGCGCGCATGCCAGGCTGCGCGCGCGGCTTGAGCGGGGCGGGATGGCAGAGGCATGACGCTGAACGCGGAAACCCTGTCGGCGGGCGAGGCCGCGTGGGTGTTGCGCGCGGGATGGGAGGCGCAGGTTGCGGGGGGCCTGACGGCATCGTGGATGCTGCATGGCCGTCCCGGGGTGGGCAAGACCGAGATCGTGGCCGCGCTGGCCGACGACATCGGGGCGCGGCTTTTCGATCTCAGGCTGACGACGATCGAGCCGCAGGATCTGCGCGGCCTGCCCTATTACGATCACGAGCGGGGGCGGACTGTGTGGTACCGGCCCGAGGACCTGCCGGACGATCCCGCGACGCCCTCGATCCTTTTCCTCGACGAGTTGACGGCGGCGGCGCCGCATTTGCAGCCCACGGTTTACGGCCTCTTGCAGGAGCGGCGGGTGGGGCGGCACCGCCTGCCACAAAGCGTGCTGATCGTGGCCGCCGGGAACAGTGTCGAGGACGGGGCGGTCGCCTACGAGATGGGCACCGCGCTGTCGGACAGGCTGATCCACCTGCACGTGGTGGCGGAGGCGCGGGACTGGGTGGAAAACTACGCGATGCCGCGGGGGATCGACCCGGCGGTGGTGGCCTTCATCCGGGCACGGCCCGATCTGCTGGAGACGACGGAAGACAGCCTGCGCCGGGGCGAGACCATCGCCTGCACTCCGCGCGCCTGGAGCCGGGTGAGCGAGATCCGGCGGGCTGTGGCGGACCGGGCGCTGGCGCGCGCGATGGTGGCCGGGACGGTGGGGACGGCGGCGGCCGCCGAGTTTCAGTTGGTGGCCGACGATGTGAGCGCGAGCCTTCGGGTGGAGGAGATGCTGGAGGCGGGGGCGCAGGATCTGCCGGGGCTTTACCCGCAGACGATGCACGGGCTGACGGCGCTGATTTCCGCGCTGTTGGCGGTGGCGTCGGAGACCACAATGGAGCGGGTGATCGAGGTGATGGCCGGGATCGGGCAGCTGGCCGCGACGCGGGAGGAGGCCGTGTTTCGCACGCTGCCCCTGGCGGAGTTGCAGGGTTTCGGGTTCGATATGCTTATTCGCAAGGGGCTCGACCAAGGGCTCGAGGCGGCGTTCGGGCGGTCGGAGGCCTATCGCGCCTATGCAGAGGCGCGGGCGGCGCAGGGCCTTGACTGAGGCGCATTCGGCGCGGGCCGCCGCCGCGCTGGCGCATCTGCCGGATGTGGACCCGGGCGCGGCGCTTCTGGCGCTCTGGTGCGTGCACCGCGATGATCCGGGGCCGACGCGCACCGAGGGCGAGACGATCCTCTACGGGCCGGAGTTCGAGGGGCTGGCGCGCGAGGCGCAGGTGGGGCTTGTGGCGCATCACGTGCTGCACGTGGCACTTCGGCACGGGGCGCGGGCGGGCGCGATGGCGGAGCGGCTGGGGCCGGCGTTCCGGGGCGCGCTTTACGCGCTGGGCGTCGATGCGATCGTGAACGAAACGCTTACGCGGGGCGGCCATGCCCTGCCGCGCCCCGCGGTGACGCTGACCGGGCTTCTGGCGGCCGCCGCGCCCGAGGGCACCGAGCGGGCGCTGGAAGAGTGGGATGCGGAGCGGCTTTATCACTGGCTTCTGGGCGGTGCGGGGGGCCGCGCGGGGCGCGCCGGAGACTATGCACGCGCGCAGGCGTTTCGCGAGGATGTGGCACCGGAGCGTGCGGGCCGGGGCGCGGCGGACGACGGCACGTGGCGCGCGCGGCTGACCCGTGCGCTTGAGGCTGGCCGGATTTCGGGAACGGGGATCGGCGCGGCGGGCGCGTTGATCGACCGGATGGCGGCGCGGGTGCCCTGGGAGATCGTGCTGCGGCGGTTGCTGGCGAAGGCGCTGCTTGCCGTGCCGGAGCCGAGCGACCGGCGGCCGGCGAACCGGTGGATCGCGGGCGAGGCGCGGGCCCGTGCCGAGGGGCGGCCGGTGCCCGTTTTCGAAGGCGCGCGGGCGCGGGACAGGGGGCGGCCCCGGATCGCGGTGGCGGTCGACGGATCGAGTTCGGTCGGGGATGCAGAGTTTTCGCTCTTCGCCGCGGAAGTGGGCGGGATCGCCCGGCGGACGGGGGCGGAGACCGAGGTGATCGGCTTCGACGATGCGGTGCGGTTTCGTCTGGTGCTTGGCCCCGGCGAGGCGCCCGAACCGGTGATGCGGCAGGGCATGCGGCGGGGCGGGGGAACCGATTTCCGCCCTGCGCTGGGCGCGGCGCTGGAGCGCGATCCGTCGGTGATCGTGGTGCTTTCGGATCTCGAAGGGCCCGCGGGCCCCGCGCCGCGCGTGCCGGTGATCTGGGCGGTGCCCGGGGGCGGCGCAGCGGCGCCCCCGTTCGGGCGGCTACTGAGGATCGAAGGGTAGGAGGGGGCGCTGCCCCCGCCTCGCGTGCCGCGAGGCCCCCCGGGATATTTCAGGCCACATGAAGGAGGGCGTCAGGCGCCATAGAGCCCGGCCACCCGTGCCCGCTGGCGGACGAGGGCCAGCACGATGTCGATCGTGGGCGTGGGCGTGTCGGTGAGGCGCCCGAGTTCCTGGACCGAGGTGACGAGGGCGTCGATTTCCATCGGGCGTTCCATCGTCAGATCCTGGAGCATGGAGGTGCGGTGCTCGCCAACTGCCGCGCCGCCGTCGATCCGGCGATCGACGTCGATGGGGAACTTCACACCGAGTTTTTCGGCGATTTCCTGGGCTTCGAGCATCATGCCGCGGGCCACCGCGCGGGTACCGGGATCGGTGCAAAGGATGTCGAGCGTGGCGTGGGTGAGCGCCGAGATCGGGTTGAAGGAAAGGTTGCCCCAGAGCTTGACCCAGATCTCGTCGCGCAGGCGGGGGCGGACGGGGGCCTTGAGACCCGCCGACGAGAGCGCCTTGGAGAGCGCCATGGCACGTTCGGATTTCTCGCCATCGGGTTCGCCGAGCGAGAAGCGGTTGCCCTCGATATGGCGGATGACGCCCGGTTCGGTCACCTCCGCCGCCGGGTAGACGACGCAGCCCAGCACCCGGTCGGGCCCGAAGCCATCCCATTGCGCGTTGCCGGGATCGACGCTTTCGAGCCGGGTGCCTTCGAGCGCACCGCCGTGCTTGTGGAAGTACCACCAGGGCACCCCGTTCACGCCGGAGACGATGGTGGTGTTGTCGCCGATCAGGGGCTGCATCTTCGGCACGACAGGCGGGACCGAGTGGGCCTTCAGCGTGACGATCACGTAATCCTGCACCCCGAGGTCTTCGGGATTGTCGGAGGCGGTGACGTCGACGCGGGTTTCGCCATCTTCCTCGATCAGCCGGAGGCCATTGGCCTGCATCGCCGCGAGGTGGGGGCCGCGCGCCACGAGGCTGACATCGGCGCCCGCGCGTGCAAGCTTCACGCCCATATAGCCGCCGATGGCGCCGGCGCCGAAAATGCAGATCTTCATGAGGCGTCTCCGGTCAGGTGGTTTCTGTGAGGCCGAGCTTTTCGGCAAGCCCGATGCGCTGGAGCTTGCCGGTGGCGCCTTTCGGGATCTCGTCGAGGATCACCACCTTGCGGGGCACCTTGAAGGCGGCGACGCGTTCGGCCGCGAAATCGCGGATCTCGCGTTCGGTGGCCTCCATCCCCTCGCGGAGGACGACCGCCGCCGCGACTTCTTCCCCGAGCTTGGGATGGGGAAGCGCGAAGGTGACGACCTGCTGGATCGCCGGGTGATCGCTCAGGACCCCGTCGACCTCGAGCGGGCTGACCTTTTCGCCGCCGCGGTTGATGATTTCCTTCAGCCGTCCCGTGAGCGTGAGATAGCCGTCTTCGTCGAAAGCGCCCTGGTCGCCGGTGCGGAACCAGCGCTTGCTCTCGGCCTCGAAGAAGCTTTTCGCGTTGGCGTCGGGGTTGCTTTCGTAACCCGGGGTGACGTTCGGCCCGGAGATCACGACTTCGCCGGTGCCCTCGATCAGCCGGTCTTCGGCCTCGTGGGCGATGCGCACCTCAGGCCCCGCGGGCACGCCCACCGCACCGGGTTTCTGGGCGCGGGGCGGCAGCGGGTTCGAGCACATCTGGTGGGTGGCCTCGGTCATGCCGTAGCCTTCGATGACCGGCGCGCCGAAGGTTTCGGCGAGCGTCGTCATCACCGGGCCTGGCAGCGAAGCGGAGGAGGAACGCAGGAAGCGGAGCGGGACGGAGGCGATGACATCGGCGTTGCGGCTGGCGCGGGAGAGGATCGCCTGATGCATCGTGGGGACGGCGGTGTACCAGGTCGGCTGCGCCTCGGTCATCCAGCCGAAGAAGCGGAGCGCATCGAAGCCCGGGCTGCACCATATGCTTCCGCCCGCCTGAAGCGAGGCGGAGACGGCGGCGATGAGCCCGTGAATGTGGAAGAGCGGCATCACGTTGAGGCAGCGGTCGGCGGGCGAGAGATCGAGGGAGAGGGCGATGTTTTTCGCCGAGGCCGCGATGTTCGATTGCAGAAGCGGCACGATCTTGGGCCGCGAGGTTGTGCCGGAGGTGTGGAGGATGAGCGCCACGTCATCGGGCGTGGGAAGGCCCGTATCGGAGAGCGTGCCGGAAGTTTCGGTACTGAGCGTATAGGCGCCCGCGGGGCCATCGGCGTCGAATGAGAGGCGGAGAACCTGGAGGCCGAGGGAAGCGGCCGCCGCCGCCGCCGGGCCGTCATAGTCTTCGGCGAGGATCACCGCGCGGGCGCCCAGATCCTCTAGATAGAATGCGAATTCGTCTTCGCGATAGGCCGGGTTCAGAGGCGCCGTCACGCAGGTTTGCGCGACCGAGATGAAGGAGGCCGCCATTTCCGGCCCGTTGGGCAGGACGATGGCCACACGATCACCCCGGCCGATCCCGGCGGCATGCAGGCTGGCGCGGGTGGTTTCCGCAAGATCCCTGAGCGCGCCATAGCTGAGCCAGGGCCGGTCGGGTGCGCCGAAGGCCGGGGCGTCGGACGGGTGCGCTGCAATAAGCTCTGCGACAGTGGTTGCCATTGGGGCTCCTCCCTCCCTCTTCTCGCCGGGACATAGGGCGATCTGGGTGAGATGACAATTCCGCAGAGCGTGTTAGCGCTGCAGGACGATGGCGAGATCCATCACGTTGGTGCCGGTCGGGCCAGTGGTGAAGAGCGCGCCGTGTGCCCGGAGATAGGGGCCACTGTCGGCGCGGGCGAGGTGGCCGGCGCCCGTATCTTCCCAGGTTTCGCCTGTGACGACGCCGCCCGCCGCGCCTGTGGGCCCGTCGGAGCCGTCGGTGCCGGCGACAAGCGCGGTGAGGCCGTCGCGCCCGGCGATGCCGCGGGCGAGTGTGAGGGCAAGGGCCTGGTTGCGGCCGCCTTCGCCGGGGGCATCGGGGAGGATCGTGGTGGGCTCGCCCCCGAAGATGCGGAGGCCCGGGGTACCGTCGAGGCGGTCGAGGATGCGTTCGGCGGCAACCGCGATGTCGGCGTAGAGGGTTTCCTCGGAGCCGAGGACGGGAAGGCCCAAAGCGCGGGCCTCTTCTTCTGCCGCCGCGCGGGCTATGGCATTTGAGGCGATGATGCGGGTTTCGTGTGCATAGGCTGCGCCGTCGGGGACGAGGCCGATGCCAGAGCCGATCACCCCCACCGCGTCGCCTTCGACATCGGAGATCGCGAAGACGGTGGCGCGGGCGCCGGGGAAGGCCGCGAGGAGCCCGCCGCCCTTGATGCGGGAGAGTTCCTTGCGGCGGGCGTTCATGGCGTGGATATCGAGCCCCGCCGCGAGTAGGCTGGCGTTCTCGCGGGCGATGTCGTCGAGCGTGAGATCGGCTTTCGGAGCCTCGACAAGCGCCGAGGCGCCGCCGGAGACGAGGAGCAGGAGGTGGCTGTCGGCCGGGAGGCCCGAGACGACCTCGAGCAGCCGCGCGCCGGCGCGGAGGCTTTCGGCGTCGGGCACGGGATGGGCGCTTTCGATGACCTCGGCGGGGCCGTTAAGGGAGAGCCCCGCGCTGTGATCGTATTTTGTGATCACAAGGCAGGGAACGCCGGGAAAACGTTGGCTGGCGGCCGCGGCCATGCTGGCGGCGGCCTTGCCGACAGCGATGATCCTGTCGGGTGGATCGATCGGCCCTGCATCGAGGGCGTTCCGCACCGCGTCTTCGCCCTGGACCGCGCGCACCCCGGCCCACCAGATCCGTTCCACAGTTTCGCGGTCGCTCAGACGCTCCATCGACAGGGCCCCTATTTCAGCCGGATATTGCAACGCTGCCTTCATGGAGACATATAGGCTGGGCCGCAAGGGAAGGGCCGATGACCAACTATCTTGAGTTCGAAAAACCGCTGGCCGAGATCGAGGGCAAGGCAGAAGAGCTTCGTGCGCTTGCCCGGGCGAATGCGGAGATGGATGTGGAGAAGGAGGCCGCGGCGCTGGACGCGAAGGCCTCGACCATGCTTCGCGACCTCTACAAGGATCTGACGCCCTGGCGGAAATGCCAGGTGGCGCGGCATCCCGACCGGCCGCATTGCAAGGATTATATCGAGGCGCTGTTCACCGAGTACACGCCCCTAGCGGGCGACCGGAACTTTGCCGACGACCATGCGGTGATGGGGGGCCTTGCGCGGTTCAACGACACGCCGGTGGTGGTGATGGGCCATGAGAAGGGCCATGACACCAAGACGCGGATCGAGCGGAATTTCGGGATGGCGCGGCCCGAGGGCTATCGCAAGGCGATCCGGCTGATGGACCTGGCGAGCCGGTTCCGGCTTCCGGTGATCACGCTTGTCGATACGCCCGGCGCCTTTCCCGGCAAGGGGGCCGAGGAGCGCGGGCAGTCGGAGGCGATCGCGCGATCGACCGAGATGTGCCTGAAGATCCGCGCGCCGCTGATCAGCGTGATCATCGGCGAGGGCGGATCGGGTGGTGCCGTGGCTTTCGCCACGGCAAACCGGGTCGCGATGCTGGAGCATTCGATCTATTCGGTGATCAGCCCCGAGGGCTGTGCCTCGATCCTTTGGAAGGATGCCGAGAAGATGCGCGAGGCGGCGGAGGCCCTGCGGCTGACCGCGCAGGATCTGAAGGGCCTGGGGGTGATCGACCATATCATCGTAGAGCCCCTTGGCGGCGCGCAGCGCGACCGGGAGGGTACGATCACCTCGGTCGGTGGCGCGATCGCATCGCTTCTGAAGGAGCTGGGGCCGATGTCGGCGGATCAGCTTGTGGCGGACCGGCGGAAGAAGTTTCTGCAGATGGGATCGAAGGGGCTGGCGGCCTGAGGGGGCCCTGCCCCCGCCGCCCGTGCCGGGCGGCCCCCCCGGGATATTTTTCGGCCACATGAAGCCTGGCGGTCACCAGAGCGTGTTGGCGGCGCGCCCGTTCCATTCGCCGTCATAGGCGGGGCCGCCGAGATCACCCGTGGTTGCCTTGGCGATGAGATCGCCTGCGGTGGGGAGGCGCGCGCTGTCATCCTCCCCCGCCCAGAGCCGTGCGCGGACCAGCGCGCGGGCGCACTGGAAATAGATTTTGGAGATGCGGATGACTGTGACGGTGCGCGGGGCTTTGCCGGCCTTCGCAAAGCGCGCGCGGAGCGCTTCGTCGCCGGTGAGATTCGCGGTGCCGTTGATGCGCACCACGTTGGAGGCGCCCGGCACCATCAGCATGAGCGAGACGCGCCCGTCGCGGACGATGTTGCGAAGCGAATCCGCGCGGTTGTTGCCGCGCCAGTCGGGCAGCGCAAGGGTGGCGTCGTCGAGGATCGTGACGACGGGGCCGTCGTCGCCCCGGGGGCTGGTATCGGTGCCTTCGGGCCCGACTGTGGCGAGGATGCAGAACCGTGCCCGTTCGATCCAGGGCCGTTAGCCCGGGGTTATGCGGGAGACGACCTTGCGCGACGCGATGTCGTGCGGGTGGCCATAGAGGGCCTCGAGCGCCTCGATCGTGTTCACGGGACCTCCTTCGGGACGATGAAGCCCGCTTCGGCCATCAGGGCATTGGAGCGGGTCTCGACCTCTGTTCCGAGGCGGTCGATAAAGGCCTCCTTCGAGAGGCCCGGGGGGATCGTTTCGAGGAAGTCGACCACCGCCGTGCCCTGTTTGCGCAGGACCCCGCGCTTCGGCCAGAAGAGCCCGATATTCGTGGCGACCGGCACGCAGGGCTGGCCAAGCTGTTCGTAGAGGATGCCGGTGCCGATCTTGTAGGGCTTCACGTCGCCCGGGGCGACGCGGGTGCCCTGGGGGTAGATGATGAGCTGGCCGGGGCGGCGGAGGCCCTTGTTCACATCCGCGACCATCTTGGCGATGGCCTGCCCTCGCTTGCCGCGATTCACCGGGACGCAGCCGATCCGCAGCGCGTACTGGCCGAGGATCGGGGCGAACATGAGCTCGCGCTTCATGATGAAGCGGCCGAGCGGCACCGCGCCGAAGATCACGATGATGTCGAAGAAGGACTGGTGCTTGGCGGCGACGATGCAGGGGATCGTGGGGGGCGTGCCGCGGATCTCGACCCTGAGGCCCACCATCCAGCGCGCCGAACAGATCACCCAGCGGCACCAGGTGTGGCAGGCCCGGAGCGCCCAGTCGCGGCTGAAGACCGCGAAGGGAAAGAAGACCAGCGCCATGATCAGCATCATGATGTAGATCTGGGCGTTGAAGAGGAGCGAGCGGAGCCATTGCATCAGCGCATCTCCCTGAGCTTGCGGACCGCGGTGAGGCGGGTGGCGATATATGCGAGCGCGCCGGCCACGGGCGGGATCACGAGGAGGACGGCCCATTCGGCGCCGCGAAGACCGAGATCGGCGAAGAAGGTATCGGCAGACGGCGCGCGGGGGATCGCGAGAAGCGCCACGAGGCCCAGAAGCGTGCCCGCGGCGGCGCCGGTGAGCGCGCGCAGGGTGAAACGCATGGTGAAGGCGCGGACGACGAAGTGATCGCGGGCGCCGATCAGGCGCAGAACCTCGATCACCCGGGTGTTCGCGGCGAGTGCTGCGCTGGCCGCCAGTGTGACCATGGCCGCGAGCGAGAGGGCGATCGCCGCGACCGCGCCAGAGCCGATCATCCGGAGCCTGTCGGCCGCCGCGATCAGCGGCGCGCGCCAGCGGCCGTGATCGTCGAACACCGCGCCCGGCACCTCGGCCCGGAGCCTGAGGCGCAGGCCCTCGGCGTCGAGGCCTTCGGGGGTTTCCACGATTTCGATCAGTTCCGGCAGGAGAAGCCCGTCGACCGGCATTTCGGGACCGAGCCACGGCTCGAGCAGCCCCGCCTTTTCGGCGCTTGTGAGGGGGCGGGCGCTTTCGACGCCGGGCGTCTGCTTCAGGATCGCGAGCGTGAGGTCGATCTGTTCGCCCGTCTGTTCCGGCGGGGCGGAGATGCGGATCGTCGCGGTCTGGGCCAGTGCGCCGCCCCAGCGGTCTGCCAGCCGGTCGGTAGAGAACAGAAGGGCGAGGGCGAAGACGGCGAGAAAACTCATGGTGGCCGCGACGAAGGCGGTCAGCACCGCCGTGATGCCCGTGGGCGGCACGATCCGGTGTGCATCGCCCGGGGCGGCGCGGGGGCGGAGCAGGCGGGCGATCACAGATCCGTCCCCGCGAGTTGCAGGGTTCGGTCGCGGATCCGGAGGACACGGGCCTGCACCTGGGATTTCACCTGGCGGATCAGGTTCAGATCGTGGGTTGCGATGAGCACGGTGCGGCCGAGCTTGTTCAGCTCAACCAGAAGGCCGAGAAGGCGAAGCGACATGTCCCAGTCGACATTGCCCGTCGGTTCGTCGGCGAGCACGATGTCGGGAGAGGTGATGATGGCGCGGGCGAGGGCCGCGCGCTGGCGTTCGCCGCCCGAAAGCTCGGGCGGGCGGGCATCGGCGCGATCGGCCAGCCCCGTCCAGCCCAGGAGTTCGGCGAGATTTTCCTCTTCCGTCTCGGGGGAGCGGCCGGCAACGACCAGCGGCAGGGAGACGTTTTCCCGCACCGTCAGGTGATCGAGAAAGCGGGTGTCCTGATGGACGATGCCGAGCCGCTGCCGGGTTTGGGCGATGGCGTCGCGCCCGAGGCTGCGGGCATCCTTGCCGAAGATTTCGAGCTGGCCGCTGTCCGGCGCGAGCTCCAGATGGCAGAGACGCAGGAATGTCGTCTTGCCGCTGCCGGACGGGCCGGTGAGGAAATGGAACGAGCCAGGATGCAATTCCAGCGACACATCCGACAGAAGCGGCCGGTCGCCGTAGCTGTAGCTGACACCTGAAAACTGGATCACGCCGGGCCCCTTCGTCCGTCGGGTCTTCTTTGCCTCAGGGGCGGCACTGATTCAATCGTGGTTTGTGCGTTACGCTTTGAGTTTCGCCCTTTGCCCTGCTATTCATTGCGAAGCACGAGGCAGGCACTCAAGAAACAGGACCCGGGGCAGCACATGCGCCTGATTTGCCCGAACTGCGATGCACAGTACGAGGTGGATGCCGCGATGATTCCGGCGTCCGGCCGGGATGTGCAATGCTCGAACTGCGGACGGACCTGGTTTCAGGAGCCGCAGGCGGCGGAACCCCTGGTTCTGGCCGAGGAGGACCCCGGGGATGAGGCGCCGGAGTTCGAACGTTCGGGCGACGGGCTGGACGAACGGGCGAAGGCGTTTTTCGAGGGGCGGGATTTCGATGAGCCGGAGGCGCCAGCGGCGTCGGAGAGTGCGGCGCAGGAGGATGACGCCGACGGCTGGGACGAAGAGGCCGATGCCGGAGACGAGACAGAGGACTGGGACGAAGAGGACGAGGCCGACGCGGAGCCGATCGCAGCGGAGGACGATGACACGCTGTCCGATGATGAGCCCGAGGCGGCGCGGCTGGCCGAGGATGCGGACGACGCACCTGCGGAGGCCGAGGCTGAAGAGCCGGTCGCGGAGGCCGGTGACGGACACGACGATTACGACGAATACGAGGGCCACGAGGCTTACGAGGACGAGGATGAAGATGTTCCGGCGGCGGCCTCTGTCGCCGTTGACCTGCCGCGCCGGAAGCCCGACGCCCATGTGCTGGGTATCCTGAGGGCAGAGGCCGAACGCGAGATTGCCGCGCGCCGGGCCGAAGAGGCGCAGGCGATGGAGTTGCAGCCCGATCTCGGCGCGCTTGACCCCGCGCCGCCGCGACCCGCCCCGATGGAGACCGAGGCGCGCACCGCGCGGCTGCGGGGGGTGGAAGATGAGGCGGCAGAGGGCGTGCAGCGCAAGTCGATGCTGCCCGATATCGACGATATCAACGCCACGCTGACGGCCACCCGGGACCGGCGCACGCCCGAGCCGCCGGTGATCACGGCCGATGAGATCGCACGGCGGCGCACCGGGTTCCGGATCGGGTTTTCCGGGGTCATGGCGATGGCCGTTCTTCTGATCCTCGTCTACCTCTATGCGCCGCAGATCGCGGATGCGGTGCCCGGGCTTGAAGGCGCTTTGGCGGCCTATGTGGATTGGGCGAACGGGATGCGCCTGTCACTTGACGCGGTGCTTGCGAGCACCGTGGACAGGATCACCGGGGTTGCCGGGGCGGGGGGCAGCGAAGGCTGAGGGCCCTCAGGCGCCGCCGCCGTCGTGGAAATGGTTGTAGATCGTTCCGGCGAGGGTATCGGAGATCCCTTCCACCGCTTTCAGATCGGGCAGATTGGCACGGGCGACCGCCTTGGCTGAGCCGAAATGCGCCAGGAGCGCGCGTTTGCGCGTGGCACCCACGCCCGGCACATCGTCGAGCGGGGTGGCGCTGACGGACTTGGCGCGTTTCTGGCGGTGGGCGCCGATCGCGAAGCGGTGCGCCTCGTCCCTGAGCCGCTGGATGAAATAGAGCACCGGGTCGCCGCGGCGGAGCGCCATGGGGCGGGCGCCGGTGCGGTGAAACTCTTCCTTGCCCTGGTCGCGGTCGACGCCCTTTGCGACGCCCACCATTGGGATATCCTCCACCCCGAGTTCCGCCATGATCTCGTGCACCGCCGAAACCTGGCCCGCGCCGCCGTCGATCAGCAGAAGATCGGGCCAGGCGTCGGTGTTCCTGTCGGGATCTTCCTTCAGGAGGCGTTTGAAGCGGCGGGTCAGAACCTCTTTCATCATGCCGAAATCGTCGCCCGGGGTGAGCTCTTCCCCGCGAATGTTGAACTTGCGGTACTGGCTTTTGATGTAGCCCTCGGGGCCCGCGACGATCATCGCGCCAACGGCATGCGCGCCCTGTATGTGGGAGTTGTCGTAGACCTCGATCCGCGATGGCGGGCCGTCGAGACCGAAGGCCTCGGCCAGCCCGGCGAGGAGTTTCGACTGGGTGGCGGTTTCCGACATCTTGCGGGCGAGGCTTTCGCGGGCGTTGCGGAGCGCACCGGCCACGAGTTCGGCCTTTTCGCCGCGCTGGGGGACCGCGATCTCGACCTTGCGGCCGCGTTTTTCACCAAGCGCCTCTTCCAGAAGCTCGCGATCCTCGATGTCGTCGCTGAGGAGGATGAGGCGGGCGGGATCCTTGCCGTCGTAGAACTGACCGAGGAAGGCGCGGAGGATTTCGGAGGGTTCGGCGCCTGCTGTCTTGGGATAGAAATCCCGGTTCCCCCAGTTCTGGTTGGCGCGGATGAAGAAAACCTGCACGCAGGCCTGCCCGCCTTCGGTGTGAAGCGCGATGACATCGGCTTCGGCCACGCCGGCGGGGTTGATGCCTTGTGTCGATTGCACCTGCGTCAGGGCGCGGATCCGGTCGCGCAGCGCCGCGGCGCGTTCGAATTCGAGCGCTTCGGAGGCAGCCTCCATCTCTGCCGCCAGCTGGCTTTGGACGCGGGTGGACTTGCCTTGCAGGAAGCGTTCGGCGTCGGAGACGAGCTGGGCATAGCCCGCCTCGTCGATGTAGCCGACGCAGGGGGCAGAGCAGCGCTTGATCTGGTAAAGGAGGCAGGGGCGCGTGCGGCTGTCGAAGGTGGCATCCGAGCAGTTCCGGAGGAGGAACACCTTCTGAAGCTGGTTCAGGGTGCGGTTCACCGCGCCCGCGCTGGCGAAGGGGCCGTAATAGTTGCCCTTCTCGGCCTTGCGGCCTCGGTGCTTCTTGATCTGCGGGAAGGCGTGTTCGCCGCTGACGAGGATGTTGGGGAAGGACTTGTCGTCGCGCAGGAGCACGTTGTAGCGCGGCTTCAGCTGCTTGATGAGGTTCTGTTCGAGAAGCAGCGCCTCGGTTTCCGTCTTCGTCGTGAGAAACATCATCGAGGCGGTATCGGCGATCATGCGCGCGATCCGCGGGCTGTGGCCTGTGGGACGGGCGTAGCTTGAGACCCGGGCCTTCAGGTTTCTGGCCTTGCCGACATAGAGCACCGCACCCTTCGCATCGAGCATCCGGTAGACGCCCGGGCGGGTTTCGAGCGTCTTCAGATAGCCCTGGATGACGGTGTGGCCGGTGGGCGTGGAGGCGGGGGCTTCGGAGGTCATGTTAGCGGTAATGATTCTGGGTCTTGGCTGCACTCATCCGCGGGCAGGGGCAAGGGAAATTACGTCCACGATATCTGGGGATAAGTCTTGGGAGAACTTTGGAGCACCAATATTTTTCTCTTAGTTTTTGGAGGCTTCGTCAGTTTGCCTATTTTTTAGGCGCATATTTAAGATACTGATATTTAATGGTATTTTTTCGCGATGAGATCAGAGCACTGAAAACATTAGTAGATTCGTAACAGTTCTGTGACCGCCCGTTTTCCGGTGAACAAGTCAAGCCCCCGGTTCCACCTGAGCGCTGCGTCAGCGCGTCACTCGGGGCCCAAAACGTCGGGTGTCTGCCAGGCCAGATGCTGCCCGCCATCGACGCAGAGAAGCTGGCCGGTGACGGCCCGTGCGTCGACGAAATACTGCAGCGCCGCGCAGATATCCTCGGGGTTCGAACCGCGTTCGAGGATCGTGGCATCACGCTGATCCTGGAAGTGTTTTTCGCTTTGCCGCGTTCCCCTGAGTGTCGGGCCCGGGCCGATGGCGTTGACCCGCACGCGGGGAGCGAGCGCCTGGGCCGCGGTACGCGTGAACGTCCAGAGCCCCATCTTCGCGATGGTGTAGGACATGAAGGCCGGGGTGAGCTTGCGCACCCGCTGGTCGAGCATGTTGACAACGAGGGCGCGGGCCACCGGTTCGCCGCGGTCGTCGGTGTCGGGATCGGGTGCGTCGGCGGCGAGGTGCTGGGTCAGCACCACGGGCGCGCGGAGGTTCGATTCAAGGTGCCGGTCCCAGCTTTCGCGGGTGCCGGTTTCGATGCTGTCCTCCTCGAAGATCGAGGCGTTGTTGACGAGGCAGGTGATCGGGCCGCCGAGCGCTTCGCGCGCCCGGGGAAGAAGCGCCTGCGTTGCTTCCTCGTCGAGGAGGTTTGCGCCGAGGGTGACGGACTTGCCGCCCTGGGCGATGATCTCCTCCGCCGTTTCCCGCGCGCCGTCGGAGGAGCTGTTGTAGTGCACCGCGACGTCGAAGCCCTGTGCGCCAAGGTGCAGCGCCATGGCGCGGCCCAGCCTGTCGCCGGCCCCCGTGATCAATGCGCGTCCGGTCATAAGCCACCTCCCATTTCGACAACCATCCAGAGATAGGCGGCATAGACGCCCGTGAAGATCAGGCCCCAGGTCTTCCCCATGTCCCGCGTGGACGAGAACACGAAGGGGGCCAGAAGAAGCGATGCGCCGAGCATGACCCAGAGATCGAACCTGAGGAAGGTCGCGTCGATCGGGATCGGGCCAACCATCGTGGCGATGCCGATGATCGCGAGCAGGTTGAACATGTTCGAGCCGATGACGTTGCCGAGCGCCACGTCGGCCTGCCGCCGGTAGGCCGCCATCACCGTTGTCGCGAGTTCCGGCAGCGAGGTGCCGATGGCGACGAGGGTGAGGCCGATCACGGTTTCGCTGACACCGAAGGTGCGGGCGAGGGAAACGGAACTGTCGACCAGAAGATCGGCGCCAAGCGGCAGGCCGATGAGGCCTAGGATCAGGAAAACGGCGATCTTGGGCCAGCCCATCTCGGGATCGGCGCCCTCGACCTCTTCCTCTTCGTTTTCCTCTGCCGTCAAGGCGCCGTTGGCGCGGCGGTGGGCCAGTGCCTCGCGCGCCTGATCGAAGAGGATGACGGCGAGGACGGCCAGGAGGACAAGCCCGTGCATCCAGGTCAGCGGGCCGGTGAAGCAGATGCCGATGAAGAAGATCGAGACCGCCAGCATCACCAGATAGGTCTTGCGCGTCTCGCACTGGCTGGTCTGAAGGCCCGCGAGGAGGGCGGGGAGGCCGAGCACCATGAGGATGTTCGCGGTGTTCGATCCGACAACATTTCCGAGCGCGATGCCGGGCGCATTGTCCTTGATCGCCGCGACCGCGATCAGAAGCTCGGGCGCCGAGGTGCCGAAGGCGACGATGGTGAGCGAGACAATCAGCGCCGGAATGCCGAGGCGGAGCGAGGTATTCACCGCGCCGCGCACGAGGGAGTCGCCCGCCAGAAGCAGGATGACGAGACCGAGGCCCGCGAGGAGAAGATCCTGCGTCATGCCGCGCCGCCCCGTCCGCAGGGGCAGGGGCCCTTGCCGATCCGGTGCCGCCCGCAGGCAGGGCACTTGCCCGTCACCTTCCCTCCGGTCCCGCGTTTGCGGAACCGTCCGGCGATGGCGAGCACGGCCATGCCGATCAGAAAGAGGAAGACGACGTTGATCACGCGGTCAGAGCCCGAACCGGGCGCGGGCCGCGTGTTCTTCGACGAGGCCGAGAAGATCGTCGCCGAGGCTGGCGCCGAAACGCGCCAGAAGGGGGCGCCGCTGCTGGAACGGTACGAGGCGCACCTTGTCGCCGAACACCTCCTTCATTTTCGGAACGACATGGCCGATGCCGTCGGCAAGCCCCTTGTCGACCGCTGCCTGACCCACCCAGATCTCGCCGGTGAAGAGATCTTCCTCGGCAAGCCGCGCGCCGCGCCGGGTTTTCACGTGGTCGATGAAGGTGTCGTGGATCTGGCCCTGGATCTCTTTCAGCCGGGCCACATCCTCGGGCTTTTCGGGCTGGAAGGGATCGAGCATGCTTTTGGATTTGCCAGCGGTGTAGAGCCGCCGCTCGACACCGTGGCGGCTGATGAATTCGTGAAAACCGAACCCGGCGGAGATTACCCCGATGGAGCCAACGACGGAGTTCTGATCGACCCAGATCTCGTCAGCCGCGGTGGCGAGCCAGTAGCCGCCCGAGGCTGCCACATCCTCGACGAAGGCGTAGACCTTGATCTTCTTCTCGTCAGCCAGGCGGCGGATGCGCGCGGCGATCAGAGAGGACTGGGCCGGGCTGCCGCCGGGTGAGTTGATCGTCAGGGCGACCGCGGCGGGCTTGCCCTTGCTGAACGCCTTTTCGATCAGCGGCGCGAGGCCGGTATCGTTCAATGCGGTTCCGCGGGCCATGGAGGCGATCATCCCCTGCAGGCGGATCACCGGCACGACCGGATCGCTTTTCACAAATGGAATGAAGCGCTTCATGGAGCGCCATGTAGAGCGTCGGGCAGTCGGCAACAAGGCACGCGCGGGATTCTCCTCTCACGGTTGCGTTCAGAAGACGGCGCGGCGGACGAGGTTGAGCCCCATCAGGAAGAAGACCCCGAGAAGGACGCGGCGGAAGGCCTCTTCCGAGAGGCGGGTGCGCAGCGCCTCGCCCAGGGTGAAGCCGAGGATCGTGGGGACCAGCAGGCCGAGGGAGAGAAGAAGAAGCGGCGTCGTCACGAACCCTTCACGCAGGTAGCCGAAGGCAAGTGGCAGACTTCCGAGGAAGATGAGAAGGCCGCTGGCGCGGACGAATTCGTCCTTCGGGACGCGGCGGGCGGCGAGGTAGACCGCCATGGGCGGCGCCCAGACCGAGGTGAGCCCGCCCATGACGCCTGCGACGATGCCGAAGCCGATCTGGGCGGGGCGGTCGAATGCATCGGGGATGCGCGGGGCGAAGCGGGTGGCGTTCACTGCGACGAAGATGAGGATCGCGACGCCGAGGACGCCGAAGAGCACCCGGTCGGGGGCGTTGGCGGTAAGCGAGACGGTGACCCAGACCCCTGCCATCAGCGCCGCCGCGAAAGGCAGGTAGCGGCGCGCGGCCGTCAGGATTTCGCCCGAGCGGTAGACCTGCCAGGCGTTCGAGACGATCATCGGCACGAGGATCAGTGCGATCGCGGTGCGGGGATCGATGGCCAGCGTCATCAGCCCGATGGCCGTGGTGGGCAGGCCGATGCCCACCGCACCCTTCACCGTACCGGCGATCAGGAAAGCGCCGGTGGACAGAAGCAGGAGGGTTCCGAGATCGTCCAACCCTTTTGTCAGAGGAAGCGGTTGACGAGGTTTTCAAGATATTCCTGGCGGCCGGAGACGGGCGTGGGATCAATGCCGCCCAGGATCACGCGATCGGCGAGCGTGGCGAGATCCTGGTCGAGCACGTCACTCGTGTCCCAGCCCGCGTAGCGGGCGGTCCTCAGATCCTCGAGCGTGCCGTCTTCGAGCATCGCGGCGGCGGCCTTGAGCCCCGCGGCGCAGACATCCATCGCGCCGATATGCGCCTGGATGAGATCCGCCGGGTCGAGCGACTGGCGGCGCAGCTTGGCGTCGAAATTCGTGCCACCCGTTGAGAAGCCGCCGGCTTTCAGGATCTCGTAATAGGCGAGCGCCACCTCGGGCACGTTGTTGGGGAACTGATCGGTATCCCAGCCCGACTGGTAGTCGTTCCGGTTCATGTCGATCGAGCCGAAGATGCCGAGGGAGGCCGCGAGCGCGATTTCGTGTTCGAAGGAATGGCCCGCGAGGATGGCATGGCCCTGTTCGATGTTGACGCGGACCTCGCCTTCAAGCCCGAATTCCTTGAGAAAGCTGTAGACCGTGGCGACATCGTAATCGTACTGGTGCTTGGTGGGTTCCTGCGGTTTCGGTTCGATCAGGATGGTGCCGTCGAAACCGATCTTGTGCTTGTAGTCGACGACCATCTGGAGCATCCGCCCCGCCTGCCGGCGTTCGCGTGCGAGATCGGTGTTCAGAAGCGTCTCATAGCCTTCGCGGCCGCCCCACAGGACGTAGTTCACGCCGCCAAGGCGGTGGGTGACATCCATGCAGGATTTGATCGTGGCGGCGGCGTAGGCGAAGACATCCGGGTCGGGATTGGTGGCCGCGCCCGCCATGAAGCGACGGTGGGAGAAGAGGTTGGCGGTGCCCCACAGAAGGCGGGTGCCGGTGGCCTCCATCTTTTCGGCGAAGAGATCGGCGATGGCGTCGAGGCGCGCCGCGCTTTCGGCGAAGCTGGCGCCTTCGGGGCACACATCGGCGTCGTGGAAGCAGAATAAGGGGACGCCGAGGATATCGAACATCTCGAACGCCGCGTCGGCCTTGAGACGCGCGTGATCCATCGTGTCGCCGAACCAGGGCCGGTCGAAGGTTTGCCCGCCGAAGGGATCGCCGCCAGGCCAGGCGAAGCTGTGCCAGTAGGCGACGGCGAAGCGGAGGTGATCCTCGAGCCGCTTGCCCATGACCACTTCATCGGGATCGTAGTGGCGGAAGGCGAAGGGGTTGGTGCTGTCTTTTCCTTCGAAGCGGGCCTTCGGGATGCCGGCGAAATAGCTTTCCGTGGTGTTCGTGGTCATGACGCCGGTATCCCCCAAATCTGTCCTTCCGTTCCGGGCGGCATCGTCGGTGGCGGGGGCTAGGCGGTCAAGCCCTTCGACGCAGGCGGGCGGATCAGGCGATTTCAGGCAGCGTGGCGACCGTGTAGGACAGGTGAAGCGCGCGGTCCTCGACGGGATCGTGGAGTGCCATGCGGTAACTGCCGGCGGGCCGGACGCCGCCGATTGCGGCAAGAGTGCCGCAGAGCATGGCGTCGCCGTCTTTGAGACCCGCACGGTCGATCAGGTCGGGGAGCGGCAGGATGGAGGCCAGCGTGCCCTCCTGGTAGCGGCTCGGGGTGCCGTCTTCGACGATCTCGCAGGTGAGGGTGAGACGGTCGAGGTGATCGGCAAGGTCGGCAAAGGGCCAGAGCATAGAGGCGACGGGTTTTGCGCAGATCTGTTTCGAGGCGGCGACCGAGACGGCCTCAAGCGCACGGTCGGTGTGATCTGAGGCAAGGCCGAGCCAGAGTTGGCCTTCGGCATGAATCACGAGGGGTTCGACCTCTCCCGAAGTGTCGGGGCCCAGAACCTGGATCTCGCCCGCCTGCGTCAGCAGACCGGCGGAGACCCTGTAAAAAAGCGGCACCTCCGATGGCGGGGTGACGCCGATTTCCGCCAGTTCGGCGATATGGTGATCGACCGCCGCGCGATCGCGCCCCGTCCAGCCCGCGACGATGGCACGGCGGATCGCGATGTCGCGCGGGCCTTCCGGTGTGTCGAACCGCATGTCTCAGCCCCCGCCGAGCACGGATGGAAGATAAAGCGCGATCGAGGGGAATAGGATCAGGAGCGCCACCATGATCAGCATGGCGACGACATAGGGGATCGCGCCCACCATGACCTCGCCCATCTTGCCCGACTTCCGCGCGCCCTGAACCACGTAGAGGTTGAGGCCCACAGGCGGTGTGATCAGCGCCATTTCGATGAGCACGATCATCAGGATGCCGAACCAGATCGGATCGTATCCCTGCGCCACGACCAGCGGCACGATGATCGGGATCGTCACGACCATGAGCGACAGCGTTTCGATGAAGAAGCCGAGCACGATGTAGATCACCACCACGACGAGGATCAGGCCGGTGGGGGACAGGCCGAGTCCGTCAAGCAGCGACTGCAACTCATTCCCGAGACCGGCGGAGGCTAGCGTGAAGTTCAGGAAGGACGCGCCGATCACGACCAGCATGATCATCGAGGTGATCTTGATGGTGCCGAGGATGCTGTCGGCGAACATCCGAAGGCTGACGCCGCCGAACATGGCTGCGATCAGCACAGCGCCCGCGACGCCCACGGCCGCTGCCTCGGTTGGGGTGGCCCACCCCTTGTAGATCGTGCCGATGATGATCGTGAAGAGGAGAACGATGGGGATGAGCTGGACGAGCGCGCGCAGCATTTCCGGGAAGGGAAACGTGCGGCGGGTGCCGCCCAGTTCGGGCCGGATCGCGCAAATCAGCACGGTGATCGCCATGAAGCCCAGGGCCAGCGCGATGCCCGGCACGAGGCCCGCGAGGAAAAGCTGCGGGATCGAGGTTTGGGTTAGGAAGCCGTAGACGATCAGGTTGATCGAGGGCGGTATCATGATGCCGAGCGTCCCGCCCGCCGCGATTGCGCCCGAGAAGAGGCGGGGATCGTAGCCAAGCTTTTCCGCCTGCGGCATGGCGACCGTGGCGACGGTGGCCGCGGTGGCGACCGAGGAACCGGATGTGGCGGAGAACATCGTCGCCGTCGCGACGTTGGCATGGACCAGCCCGCCCGGGAGCCAGCTGACCCAGCGGTCGAGCGCCGCGTATGTGCGGGTTGCGATGCCGGAGCGCACGAGGATCTCGCCCAGGAGGACGAAGAAAGGAATGGCGATCAGGGTGGCGTTATTCGAGGTCGACCAGACGAGATTGCCCAGCCCCTTTATCAGCGGAAAGGGACTGAAGAAGGTATCGACCCCGAAGCCCAGCAGAAAGAGTACGATCCCCACCGGGATCGAGAGTGCGAGAAGCCCGAGGAGCCCGGCGGCGATGGCCCAGATCATTGCGCCATATCCTCTTCCCCGAAACAGCCGATGGCTTCTTCCGCCTCGCCGAAGCGCCCCTTCGCGACGAGCACCACGGCGGCGATGAAAGTGAGCCAGGCCATGACCGCGAACCAGACCCAGCCCGCGAACCACGGCGCCTGGACCCAAGCGAGCGGGGTTTCGAGTGGCGTGTTGGCGCGCGAGGAGTTCAGCAGCGAGCGCTCCACCACCGGCCAGCATTTCCAGGCGATCAGCGTCACCGTTCCGGTGAGCATGAGCATGGCGAAGAGATCGAAGAGCGCGCGGCCAAGGCCGCTTGCCCGGCCGCGCAGGATGTCGATGCGCACGTGCCCGAGTTCGAGAAGCGTGAAGGCCATGCCCCAGGAGGTGGCGATGGCCATCACGTAGCCCGAGATCTCGTCGGTGCCGCCGAAGGAGGACCCGAGCTGCCGCAGAACGATGTCCGCCAGCACGATCGTGGCGCAGGCCATAAGCAGGACGCCCGTGAGAAGGGCGATGCCGCGGTTGAGCCGGCGGAGCGTTTGAAGCAGCGAGTCCTCCATTCCCGTTTAGCCGCCGATCTTGACGCCGACGGTTTCGCCGACGCTGGCGTTCCAGCGCTCGGCCCAGTCGCCGCCCGCGCGCTCGGCCCAGTCGGGGAGCACTTCGCCCACGAGGACGTCGCGTGCCTTCTGGAAATCGGCTTCGGACACCTCGACGAGCGTCATGCCGCGCGCTTCGCCTGCCGGGCAGTCGCCGTTGCCGGTCAGGCAGGCGATATCGTTGACGAGCGCGTCCTGCGCGCTGGCCCAGGCCGGGGCCTCGAATTCGGCCGCGACCTGTTCGGAGATCAGGGCCTGGGTGTCGGCATCAAGGCTGTTCCACTTGTCCATGTTCATGGCCGTCACCACGCTGTCCCAGCCGCCGAGCGGGATCGGCATCAAGTGGGTCGACACTTCCCACCAGCCGGCGGAGTAGCCCGAGCCCGCGCCGGTAACCGCGCAATCGACGACGCCTTTCTGGAGCGCGCCGGGGACTTCCGAGAAGGCCACGTTCACGCCCTCGGCACCGAGGGCTTCGAGGAACTTCGCTGTCATCCGGCCAGAGGCGCGGATCTTGAGGCCTTCGAGATCGGAGAGTTCGGACACCTCGGCGTTGCAGAAGACGACCTGCGGCGGATAGGGCGCGATGGCGAGCACCTTGCTGTTGAAGCGGTTTGCATAGATGTCTTCGACCATGGGCCGGGCCGCATCGACCATTGCGCGGGCCTCGTCGGCGGTGAGAGCCAGAAGCGGCACGTCCAGCCCTTCGAGTTCGGGGGCGTCGGCGACCGCGTAGTCGGCCACGGTCATCGCCACGTCATAGACGCCGTCGCCCAGAAGGCGGAACACGTCGCCCACGCCCAGGTTCATCTGGTTGTGGGTGGTGAGCGAGACGTTGATGTTGCCGCCCGAGGCAGCCGGCAGCTTTTCGCCCCAGAAGGGCGCTTCGTATTCCTTGTGAAGCGGCAGGCCCGACCAGCTTCCGACGACCGAAAGGTCTTCGGCCATGGCGGGGGCCGCGAGGGCCGTGGATGCGATCAGGATGCTGAGAGTGCGTTTCATGGGTGTCTCCCTGTTGGATTTCGTTGGATTCAGTGCGTGTTCGGATGAAGCACCGGGACTTCGGCGTCTTCGGCGATATCGGTGATCAGCATATGCCCCGGCTTGTGGGTGATGCAGATCGGCAGGCGGGCGGATTCGAGCGCGACCTGAGGGGTGACGCCACAGGCCCAGAAGACGGGCACATGGCCCTCGGGCACCGGGGCGGCATCGCCCCACTCTGGGCTGGAGATGTCGGTGATGCCGATCTTCGCCGGATCGCCCCAGTGGACGGGCGCCCCGTGGGCAAGGGGATAGCGGCGCGAGATCTCGACCGCTTCGCCCACCCGATCCTCGGGGATGGCGCGCATCGAGACGACCATCTTGCCCGAGAACGGCCCGGCGGGCACGGTGTCGATGTTCGAGCGGAACATGGGCACGGTCTTGTCGTTCTGGATGTGCCAGAGGGGTAGCCCCGCCTCTTCGAGTGCACGCTCGAACGTGAACGAGCAGCCTAGCGCGAAGACCACGAAATCATCCTGCCAGATCTCAGTGATATCGTTCAGCGAGCATTCGAGCCGACCGTCGCGGTAGACGTTGTAGGCCGGCACGTCGGTGCGGATATCGATATCGCGGCCCATCGTGAACATGACCGGGTTGCCGGTGTCGGAAACGCCGGTGAGCGGGCAGGGCTTCGGGTTCCGCTGGCAGTAGCGCATGAAATCGAGGGCGTGGGCCTCGGGCATGATCGCGAGATTGGCCTGCAGGTAGCCCTGGCCGAGGCCGGCAGTGTGCGACCGGTAGAGGTTCGCGCGGATCGCCGCGCGCACATCGGTGAGCGGTTTGTGTCTGAGTATTTCGTGCAATGTGGCAGCCCCGTTGTCGTCGTGAAGCGTGACGGGTTCGGGCAATAAGATCAAATCGAATGATTTTACCGGTTTTGATAAAGAAAATCTTTCACCCGTGCCGCGCCGCATAGCGCTCCGCCACCTCAAGCGCCATGGTGGCGGCGGTTTCGGTGAGGTGGCTTTTCGGTTCGCTCAGGTAGGAGGCGGTGAACTGCAGGGGGCTGGGCACCCAGCCCGGATCGAATTCGCGGATCCGTCCCGCCCTCACATGATCCGAGCCGAGAGCGCGGGGCAAAACCGCGATGCCCATATCCGCCTCCACCAGCCGGAAACAGGTGGAAAGCGAAGAGGACGGGAAGAGGGAGACATCGGGGCCGACGCGTTCGTAGAGCATTTCCTTCAGTTCGCGGAAGGGCCGGGTGTTGCGCGCGTAGGTCATGACCGGCCTCAGCAGATAGTCGCGCGCGCCGACCTTCGGGTCGCTGTCCGCCGCCGCGTACCAGGCGAGATCGAAGCCCGGCAGGATGATGTTGTCGACCGAGTAATCGGAGATCGGGCCGAGGAGGATTGCGAGATCAAGCTCGCGATTGAGGAGGGCGGCGCGCATGTCCAGCGAGACGTCGACGTTCAGATCGATTTCGAGTTTCGGATAGGCGGTGTGAAGGCGGGAGACGAATTCGGGCAGCCAGCACTGGGCGATGGTTTCCGACACCCCTAGGCGCAGGCGGCCCTCGACCCCTGCCGGATCGACCACATCGCGCTCGACCAGTTCGACAAGGTGTTCGAATTTCTCGGCATGGGCGAGGAGGAGTTCGCCGCGTTTCGTCAGCTTCATGCCGCCCGAGCTGCGATCGAAGAGTTCGCAGGAGAGTGCGGTTTCGAGGTTCTTGATCCGGGTGGTGACGGCGGGCTGGGTGAGGTTCAGCGCGCCCGCCGCGCGGCGGACGCCGCCAAGGCGGACGACGGTGAGAAAGGTGCGGATCTGTTCGATCGTGAAGCGTGACATGCCCGTTGCGTGGCCTCGACCGGTCGTCAGACCGGCGAGATCCCGTTCACGGTAAGGAAGGCCGAGTAGAGCGACGTCGTTCCGCAGATGAAGAGGCGGTTCATCTTCGGCCCGCCGAAACAGACATTGGCCACGAGTTCGGGGATCAGGATCTTGCCGATCAGCGTGCCGTCGGGGGTGAGGCAGTGGACGCCGTCGGCGGCGGATGTCCAGATCCTGCCATCGCGATCGACGCGGAAGCCGTCGAAGAGGCCGGCCGTGCATTCGGCGATGACCTCGCCGCCCGAAAGGGTGTTGTCGGGGTTGACCGTGTGGCGGCGGATATGGGCGGGCCCGTCGGGATCGTGGGATTTGCCGGTGTCTGCGATGTAGAGGGCGCTTTCGTCCGGCGAGAAGGCGAGGCCGTTCGGTTTCATGTAATTGTCGGCGACGCGCACCACCTCGCCGGACGGATCGACACGGTAGACGTGGCAGGCGCCGATTTCGCTTTCGGCTCGGCCGCCTTCGTAATCTGCGAGGATGCCGTAGCTGGGGTCGGTGAACCAGATCGTTCCGTCGGATTTCACCACCACGTCGTTCGGGGAGTTGAGGCGCATACCCTGGTAGCCGTCGGCGATCACCGTGATGGTGCCGTCAAGCTCGGTCCGCGTGACGCGGCGGGCAAGGTGTTCGCAGGTGACAAGCCGGCCTTCACGGTCGACCGTATTGCCGTTCGAGTTGTTCGAAGGCTCGCGGAAGACCGAGACCGAGCCATCCGTGTCGTCGAACCGGAGCATCCGGTTGTTCGGGATATCCGACCAGACGAGATAGCGCCCGGCGGCGAACCAGGCCGGGCCTTCGGACCAGCGCGCACCCGTCCAGAGCCGTTCGACCCGGGCGTGGCCGATGAGACAGGTGCTGAATGACGGATCGATGACTTCGAACCCGGTACCCTCGATCATTCCGAACATGGGCTTCCCCTCTTCTTGTCTGGTTCGCCCCTCAGAGCGAGGCCGTGATGCCCCCGTCGACATAGAGCGTATGGCCATTCACGAAGCTGGAGGCGTCGGAGGACAGGAAGACCGCCGCGCCGACGAGTTCGTCAACCTGGCCCCAGCGCCCGGCGGGTGTGCGTTTTTCGAGCCAGGCCGAGAACTCGGGATCCGAAACGAGGGCCGCGTTCAGCGGCGTGTCGAAATAGCCCGGGGCGATCGCGTTGCACTGAAGCCCATGGCGCGCCCAGTCGGTCGCCATGCCCTTCGTTAGGTTGCCCACGGCGCCCTTGGTCGCCGTGTAGGGCGCGATGCCGGGGCGGGCGAGCGCTGTCTGGACGCTGGCGATATTGATGATCTTGCCCGCACCGCGGGCGATCATGTGCCGCGCCACGGCCTGGCCCACATGAAAGACGCTGGCGATGTTCGTTTGCAAAAGCCGTTCGAAGGCATCGGCGGGGAAATCTTCGAGCGGTGTGCGGTGCTGCATCCCGGCGTTGTTGATCAGGATATGGATGGCGCCCTTTTCTGCCTCGTAGCCGTCTACGGCCGCGCGGACCGCATCGTGATCAGTGGCATCGAAGGGGAGGGTGTCGACCGTGGCGCCTTCGGTACGCAGGGTTTCGGCGGCGGCGTCGAGCTTGCCCTTGTCGCGGCCGTTCAGGATGAGGCCGGCGCCAGCGGCCGCGAGCCCCCGCGCGAGGGCAAAGCCTATCCCCTGGGACGAGCCGGTGATGAGCGCACGGCGACCTTTGAGTGAAAACAGATCCGACATGGCGCGTCCTTCCGGTTCGATGCCTCGGTGGTCGAGGCTGGTGTTGGGGACGACTGTTTACCGGTATGAGCGCTTGTCAACCAGGAACCCGCCGCAGAGACTGGCGGACACGTTCACAGGATACACCGAGGCCGCCATGAAAACGATCACCGCCCATGCCGTGAAGGACCTGCGCCTCGAGGACCATCCCGAGCCGGTGCCGGGGCCCGGCGAGGTGCTGATACGGATCGCCAATGGCGGGATCTGCGGGTCGGATCTGCATTACTATAATCACGGCGGGTTCGGCACGGTGCGGCTGAAAGAACCGATGATCCTCGGCCACGAAGTGGCGGGGCGGATCGTGGCGCTGGGCGATGGGGTGGCGGGGCTGGCGGAGGGGCAGCTTGTGGCGGTTTCGCCGTCTCGCCCTTGCGGGCACTGCGCGTTCTGCGCGGAGGGGCGGCAGAACCATTGCCTCGAGATGCGGTTTTATGGCTCGGCCATGCCCTTTCCGCATATCCAGGGGGCGTTTCGGGAGCTTCTGGTCGCGGATGCTGCGCAATGTGTGGTGGCCGATGGGTTGAGCCCCGAAGAGGCGGCGATGGCGGAGCCCCTGTCGGTCGTCCTGCACGCCGCGCGGCAAGCCGGCAGCCTTGCGGGACGGCGGGTGCTGGTGACGGGATGCGGCCCCATCGGGCTTCTGGCCGTGAGTGTGGCGCGGGCCTATGGCGCCGTCGAGATCGCGGCGACGGATATTACGGATTTCACGCTGGAGGTGGCGCGGAAGGCCGGGGCGGACCGTGGGATCAACGTGGCCGAGGCGCCGGACGGGCTCGCACCCGATAGCGCCGGGAATGGGCGGTTCGACGTGCTGTTCGAATGCAGCGGGGTGGCCGCGGCGCTGGCCGCGGCCGTGCCTGCGATGCGGCCGGGGGGCACGATCGTGCAACTGGGTCTGGGCGGGGACATGACCCTGCCGGTGCAGGCGATGACGGCCAAGGAACTGACGCTCAGGGGATCGTTCCGCTTCCATCACGAATTTCCGCTGGCGGTGGAGATGATGCAGGCGGGGCGGATCGACGTGCGGCCCCTCGTGACGGATACCCTGCCGCTTCAGGAGGCGGTGGCGGCCTTCACGCTGGCCTCGGACCGGACGCGGGCGATCAAGGTGCAGATCGCGTTCTGAGAGCTTTCGTCAGGGTGTGACGCGCACGATCCGGGCGGTGCCCATCGGCACGAGGCCGTCCTTCGTGAGCACATGGGGCGTCGCCACGAGGCGGACGGATTCCTGCGGCTGAAGATCGGCATCGGGTGTTGCGTAGGTCTGGCTCGCATCGGTTCCGCTGTCCCACATCCACAAGGGGTGATCCTGCGCGTCAATCCAGGCTTCGCCATCATGGAGCGGGATGTCGGCGAGCCCGGTGAACCAGTCAGGGCTGGGCGCGATCATGGAGACGAAGGAGACAAGGCTGTGTTCGGGTGTGACCGTGAAGCGGAACGTGATTTGGCCGGGAACGGTGCGGAGTGCGGGGCCCTCGACGATACCGCCGATCCGGCCCCTGCGGTCGGCTTCGGCGAGCTCGGCCTCGAGCGTGCGGTCGCGCCCGTTTTCGGCCACGAGTTCAAGCCCGCTCGACGCCGTCTGGCCGTTGCGGAAAAGGACATAGCGGCTGTTGTGCGTGGCCCCGATGAAATGGGTGACGTGGCCGCCCTGGGGGAATTCGAACGGCGCGGTTTCGGCGCTCCAGGTGATGTCGATGGTGACTTTGAAGGTTGCCGTGTCGGCCCGTGCGGCCTGGGGAAGGGAGAGGCAGAGGCCAAGGGCGAAGAGGACGCGGGCGGCGGGCGTGGTGGGCACGGCAAACTCCTTCGCGGATCAGTTGCGGCGGAGCATGGTAGGCGGGCGCAGGCTTGAACAGGCCCGCGCCCGGAGCGGGCAGGGATCAGGCGACGCTGCCGGCGTAGTCCGCGGCAGGCTTCTGGGTCCAGGTCACGTCCATGTCGACCTTGGCCGCCGCCAGGAGGTTCATCACCGGGCAGCGGAATTCGACATTCTTTGCGAGTTGCCGGAAGCGTGCCTCGGGTTCGTCGGAGTAGACGATGATTTCCAGCTTGCCGCTTTCGAAGTAGGGCCGGATGCCCGGAACGCCCTTGGGCCCGCGCACGTCGATCTGGCTTTCGCAGGCGAAATCGACGCCCGCGTAGGCAAAGCCCATGGCGTTGGCGACCCCGTTGATGATCACCCCGTCGCAGCCGACCAGCGCGACCAGTACGGTCTCAAGCGGGCTGGGGGCGGAATTCGTGCCGCCGAGCGATGCGGGTTCGTCGGTATAGACGGGATCGAAATCCCTGACCTGGATCTTCGTGCGGGTGCCTGCCGCGTTGGTGGCCTTCACGTGCCGCACGCCGATTTTCTTCGTCTCGGGATCGATGCTTGGCTCGATGATGTCCTCGTCGATCATGTCGGACATGACGGTCTCCTGTGTCAGCTTATGGATAGGAGCGCGCCGACGGGGGCGTCGCCGCGCAGGAGGTCGAAGAGAAGCCGCACGATCACGAAGACCACCGAGCCGTAGATTGCGGCCGTCCAGAGGCGCATCCTCGCGCGGTAGAAGAGCATCCACGCCAGAAGCGCGATGGTGGGGATGCTGAGACCGATGGCCCAAACCGCGATGGCATAGGCAATGAGCGCGGCGAGGACCGTCAGTTCGCCCGCGTCGCGCGCGAAATCGTTCTCGTACTCGCGGATCCCGCGGATCACGAGCCAGAGCGCCAGCGGCAGCCCCGGCAGGATCGCGAGCGAGGGCATGAGGCGCGAGGCGGGGTTGAACGTGAACATCTCCCACATCGCATAGGCGAACATCAGCGACGCGATGCCGGCGAGGACGAGGGCAATGCCACGGTTTGCTTCGGGCGCGGGCACCTCTTCCTCTTTTGGTGCGTTGGCAGCCGGGCGGGCCCGCGTTCTGGCCCAGCGCACCGCCGAAAGGATGAGCGGAATGACGATCACCGACCCGATCAGCAGCACCCCGGGGCGCGTCAGCCAGGACCAGCCGTGGATCTGGTTGGCGAGCCAGAAATACTGTTCCATCGGGCCCGAGAGGACGAAGCCCACGAGGGCGGGTGCGCGGGGCCATCCGCCATGCTTCATCAGCCAGCCCAGTGCGCCCAGTGTGAAGAGCATGAAGATATCGCCCATGGTCGAGGTCGACTGGTAGGCGCCGATGATCATGATCAGCACGAGCGGTGCAGCGATGATCGCGAATGGGATGCGCGTGAGCCGGGCGAGGGCCGGAGTGATCGCGAAGCAGAGCGCCGCGCCCACAACCGACGTCAGCGCCACGGACCAGACGATGAGGAACATCAGATCGGGGTGCTGGGTGATCATCCGGGGCCCGGGGTAGTAGCCGAAGGAAAAGAGCGCCCCGAGAAAGATCGCCGCCGCCGGGCCGCCCGGCACGCTGAAGAGAAGCGTGGGCACCAGATCGGAGATCACGGTGGCGTTGTTCGCCCCTTCCGAGGCGGCGATGCCCCGGATCTCGCCCTTGCCGAACTTCGACTTGTCCTTGGCCGAGCGGATCGAATGCCCGTAGGCGACCCAGGTCGAGGCCGAGGCGCCGACGGCGGGGACGAAGCCGCCCAGAACGCCGATGAAAGCCGCACGCAGAACGAGCCATTTGTGGCGCCAGAAATCGCGGAAGCCTTCGCCCCACTGGGCGACCTTCATGCGCTCGTGGCTGATTCCGCCGCCGGCGGCGAGCATGGAGATCACCTCCGCCACCCCGAAGAGGCCGAGGGCCACGATCGTCAGCGAAAACCCGTCGAGGAGGTAGACCTGCCCAAAGGTGAAGCGGAAATCGGCGGCGGCCTGTGCGGGGCCCACGACGCCCAGAAGCATGCCGAGGCAGGCGGCGGCGAGGCCCTTGGCAAGATCCTTGCCGATCATGGAGGAGGCGAAGAAGAGGCCGACGAGCGCGAACATGAAGAGTTCGGGCGTCGACAGAAGAAGGACGATCGGCCCGGCGACCGGGATCGCGACGAAGAGGATCAGCGCGCCCACCAGCCCGCCCACCATGGAGGCGAGGAAGCCCACGCCCAGGGCGCGGGCCGCCTGGCCCTGTTTGGCGAGCGCATGGCCCTCGATCGCTGTCGGGGCCGAGGCGGGCGAGCCGGGTGCCCCCAGAAGAACCGAGGTGATCGTGTCGGAGGTGTAGACGACCGACACGGCCCCGAGGAGCATCGCGAGCCCCGAATAATCGTCGAGATAGTAGACGAAAGGCAGAAGGATCGAGACCGCGGCGACACCGCCAAGCCCGGGCAGCATGCCGAAGATCATGCCCACGATCATGCCGGCGAATAGGGCCGCAAGCCTGATCGGGTCGAAGAGCGCGTCAAGCGCGACAAGCGCGTTCTCGAACATGAAGGTTCCTCGACCGGCCAGCCTTACGTGGCGCGGGCCCGGAAGCCGGGCCCGCGCGGGTGGGTTATCAGAAGTTCACACCGTATTTTTCTGTCAGGAGGTTGCGCAGATAGTCGCGCACCTCATCCGAGGGTGAGAGCGCCGCCTTGATCGCCGCCTCGGTATCGGGGCCCGCGTTCAGGCGTGCGCCATTCGTCACTTTCTGGCTTTCCTCCTGGAAGGCAGGGTCGGCGTTGATGGCCGCCACTGTCTCGGCGAAGATATCAAGCACTTCCTGCGGCACGTCGGGGTGCATGTAGCCGGTGAGCCCGTAGGCATAGGTGACAGAGGCGATGCCCTGGAAGGCATCCCATTCGATGCCCGAGGGCGCCTCGCCATTCATCGTTTCATAGACCTCGTAGACCGAGGGCAGTTCCGGCGCGATCGGATCGCGGGCCTTGAGGACGCCGCCTTCCATGGCCCCGCCCGTCCAGAGCGGGACTGCGCGGCCTTCGGCCACCGAGGGTACGACCTGGGTGAGGTAGACCGGCGTGAACTGGTAGTCTAGGTTCAGTTCGCCTTGCTCGAAGGCCAGGCGTACCGGGCCGCGTCCGTTGAAGCCGAGCACCGATTTCACATCGAGATCGAGCACTTCGAAGGACAGAAGCCCCGGCAGATCCGATGCCGCCGCCGCGATGCCGCCATAGATGAGCGGCGTCGAGGCGTTCTTGATGTCGGCCGCGCTGGTCACGCCGGTGTCGGGCGAGACATAGGCCACCGCGCTGAACGGGTGGCTGTAGGCAACGCGGTAATCGGCAAGCCGATATTCGACGCCTTCCTGACCGAGGACGAAAGGGTTCGCCGTGGACGAGGTGGTGAACAGGATCGTAGTGCCGTCCGACTTCGCGTTCTGTTCGAACCAGTTCGCACCGAGGATCGAGCCGCCGCCGGGCCGGGAGACGACGTCGATCTCGGGGTTGCCGGGCAGGTGCTTCTCGAAATAGGGCTCGAGGAATTTCGCCGAAACGAAGGTGGCCCCGCCTTCGCCGAAGGGAACGACGACCTCGATCGTCTTGCCTGCGAAGTATCCGTCCTGAGCGTGGGTCGCGGTCGCCAACCCGATGAGCGCGGCAAGCGCCGCAGTGGTTTTCAGTAGCCGCATGTGTCCGTTCCTCCCTTGGTTATCGTCTGGGTTTCTTGAGTTACCCTATCGTATTCCTGAGCGTGCCGAGGCCGGTGATTTCGACCTCCATCACGTCGCCGTCGGCAAGATAGCGCGGCGGCTTGAAGCCGATTCCCACGCCGACCGGAGTGCCTGTCGCGATGATGTCACCGGGCAGAAGTGTCATGGTCCGGCTCATCGTTTCGATCAGCGTCGGGATGTCGAAGATCAGATCGGACACCTTCGCGCGCTGCCGTTCTTCACCATTGATCCGGGTGACGAGTTCGAGGGCGGTGACGTCGCCCACCTCGTCGGCGGTCGCGATCCAGGGGCCCATCGGGCAGAACGTGTCGACGCCCTTTCCTATGACCCACTGGTTGTGATCCTTCTGCAATTCGCGCGAGGTGACATCGTTGATGGTGACATAGCCGAAGACGTGGTCATAGGCCTCGGCCTTCGGGACCTGGAAACAGCGCTTGCCGATGATGACGCCGAGTTCGCCCTCGTAATCGACCGAATTCGTGGGGTCGAGTGATCCCTTCACCACCGCCCCCGGGCCGCAGACCGAGGTTGTTGCCTTGGTGAAGACGACCGGATGGGAGGGCACGGTTTCCTTGGCGCTTGAATCGAAGCCGCTGGAATGGAATTCTGCGGCATGGGCGTAATAGTTCTTGCCCACGCAGAAGACATCGCGGCGCGGTTCGGGGATCGGCGCCAGGAGGCAGACTTCCGACAGGGGCACCCGCCGCGTTCCGGAGTTGCCCCAGCGATCCAGGGCCTCTGCGCCGCCTTCGATCACACCAAGCACCGCGCGGTCGGCCCCGGCGCCCTCGGCACAGACGACGGCATCCTCCCCGTCGATGAAGCCCGCTGCGACAGTATCGCCGATCTGGAAAGTAACGAGTCTCATATTGTCGACATTTCCATTTTTTATCGATAAAATGATGAAACATATATGTGGCCGCCTGTCAAATGGCGTGTCGTGGCTGAAGAGGCTCCGGTGACCCAAGGCATGCAAAGTACGAAATCGCCGTCTCCCGTTCGGCCGGACGAGGCCGAAACGCTGAGCCAGGCAGCCTATCGCGCGCTGAAGCGCGACATCATCCGTGGGGTGCGGGTGCCCGAGGAGCGGCTTCGGATCGAGAAGCTGAAAGGCATCTACGGTATCGGACCCACGCCGCTGCGCGAGGCGCTTCAGAAGCTGAGCCAGGACGGGCTTGTGCTGAGCGAGGGCAATCGCGGTTTTGCCGTCGCCCCGCTGGACCCCTCGGAATTCGCCGATCTCAACCTTGCCCGCACCGCCATCGAAAAAGAGGCGCTTAGGCTGGCGATCGAGAAGGGCGATGACGCCTGGGAGGCGCGGATCGTGGCGGCGAGTTACATTATGCGTAAGGAAGACATGGCGCTTCCAGGCACGCGTGGAGGCGTTCCCGACAGTTGGGAGCGGGCCAATACCGAGTTTCACGAGGCCCTGGTTGCGGCCTGCGGTTCGGCCTGGCTTCTGAAGATCCGCGAAGGGCTTCAGGAGTTGTGCGAACGGTACCGTCGGGCGTCCGTCTATCAGGAGCTGGGGTCCCGCAACCTCGGGGCGGAACATGCCGAGATCGCGGAGGCGGTGCTTGCCCGGGATACCGAGCGCGCCTGCGCACTGACCGAGCGCCATTTCGCGCTTACGGCTGCCAGTCTGACGGGGCCCGAGAGCAACCGCGCTGTGGCATCCTGACCATGAGCGGTGAGATACTGCTGTTTCTTTTCGCGGGGCTTCTGGGGGGCGCGGTGAACGCGGCGGCGGGGGGCGCAAAGCTGTTCGTTTTCCCTCTGCTTCTTGCCTCGGGGTTGCCACCGATTGCGGCCAACGTGACCCAGGGCGTCGCGCTATGGCCCGCGCAGCTGCCCGCCGTCTGGGTATACCGGCGCGAGATCGCGGCGGAAGCCCGCCGGCTCGCCCTGTTGCTTGTGCCTGCCTTTGCCGGGTCGCTGGCGGGCGCCATCATCATGGTGAATTCGAGCGACGAGGCCTTCGTTCGCGTCGTTCCGCTTCTTCTGGCCATCGCGGTGGCGGCGATCGTTCTCGGCCCCCGCATGGCCGATCTGGTGCGCCGCGTTCTGCCCGGTGGGCGGCTTCAGGCGGTTACGGTGATCCTGATCGGCGCGATCGGCTTTTACGGTGGGTTCTTCGGCGCGGGCATGGGCTTCATGCTGCTCGCGGTTCTGACGATCGCGTCGGGAAGCGGGCTGAGCCAGGTGAACGGGGCAAAGAACCTTCTGGCCTTCGTCATTCAATCCGTCGCGGTGGGCCCGATGATCCTTTCGGGGCTTGTTGACTGGCTTGCGGCTTCCTGCGTTCTCGTCGGCGGGGTTGTTGGGGGCTATTGGGGCGCGCTGCTCGTAAGGCGCCTGCCGGAGGCGCTTGTCCGGCTCGGTGTCGCGGCGCTCGGCGTTATTCTGACACTTTCCTTCCTGGCATTCTGAGGGAGACGGCCCATGCAAGTACTGACCTTCGTAGAGAGTGGGACGCGCAAGCTTGGTGCGATCTACGGTGACCGGGTAGTGGATCTTTATGCCGCCGACCCGCGGCCCGAGTTTCGCGAGATGACCCGATTCATCGAAGGCGGCGAGGCAGCATTGACCGCGGCCCGCACGGCCTGCGCGGCGGCCCCGCCCGAAGCGGTTCGCGACAGCGTGAGCCTTACTCTTGCCGCACCGCTTCTGCCGTCGACCGTGTTGTGCGCGGGAAGCAACTACCGCGCCCACAACGCGGAAAAGGCCGGCGCGCCGCTGAGCGGGAAGGAGCCGGAATTCTTCCTGAAGACCGCCGATTGCGTCGTTGCGCCGGGCGAGGGGATCGTGCACGACCCGCGACTGACCGCGAAGCTTGATTGCGAGACGGAACTTGCCATCGTTATCGGCAAGCCCGGCCGGCACATTCCGGTGGAGGAGGCGCTTGATCATGTATTCGGCTACACCGTCGCCAATGACGTGACCGCGCGCGACAGGCAGGTGCGGTTCACCGATGACGGGACAGTGTTTTACGAGCTTGGCCGCGGCAAGGCTTTCGATGGCAGCCTGCCGATCGGCCCGGTCATCACCACGACCGAGGATATTCCCAACCCCCAGGCGTTGATGCTGTCGACACGGATCAACGGCGAATTGCGGCAGCACGCTTCCACCGGGGATATGATCTGGACCTGCGCGGAATTGATTCAGGTGTTTTCGACGAATTTTACGCTGAAGCCCGGCATGGTGATCCTAACCGGCACGCCAGCCGGTACCGCGTGGTCGGTGGATGCCGAGCTTGGCGGATCGTGGCAGCCGACCGACGATCTGGTTGCTGCCACGCGCTACTGTCTTCCCGGAGATGTCGTGGAAAGCGAGATCGAGGGCATCGGTGTTCTGCGCAACCCGGTGATCGAAGGCTGACGGCCGCGTCGCGGCCGGCGCGGTGTTCAATTCATGCTCGATTAAGACCCGGTGGGTAATGGAATGCCGGCAGACGCGCGGCTCACCAGAGCGAAGAGAGCATGGAAACAAGCTCAGACGATATGGCCGGTACCCGGCTCAACGAATTGCGTGAAAACTGGTTGAACCCGCCGGACCTTGTGGACCGAATTCCCGAGGTCGTTCCCGGCTACCCTGACCGCATCGTGCCAAAGGACGACAAGGCGGCAGCGGAACTCAAAAAGCGCACGCTGACAAACCTCTACAACGTCCGCCCTGCATGGCTCAACCATGCCCACCGCACATTGGATGAAGCCGTCGCTGAAGCCTACGGTTGGGGAAACGATTTTCGGGCCGGGATGCTTTCCGATGACGAAATTCTAGCCCGTTTGTTTAGGCTCAATCAGGACCGTGCATCAGCCGAGTTGATCGCGCCAGAAACCTGATTCAAGCAGCATCCGTGTCCACCGCATGCTCTTTGAGAATTGTCTTTACCCATTTGCGTGCAGAATTCAGGCTTTGCCGATAGTCATCGGCGGCCAATGAAAGGGACTCCGGCGAAGTGGCTCGATCCAAATCGTCGATACTCCAATCGTCAGCCAACCGTTTGCTGATCGCGTAGCAAGTGGCCTTACCCACCCTGAAAGCGGTGAACCGCTGTGCCGCCTTCAAAACTGCTCTTCGAACTTCTTCGGCGTCGCCCTGTCCTGCGAACGAAAGTTCGAGTTCAGCGGCCATGCGGTCAACTGCGGAGTATTTCCCGTTAACAAATAGCGTCTGACTGTCCTTGTAGAAGCGACCGGCCCGCCCAGAAATCGCCTTCGCTGCAATCTCTTCTGGGTCCACCAGAATCTCAATGGTGGGGACCCGCTCCAAGGCGCGGGACTCTTTGGACAGCTTCGCTCCCTCAGGAGCCTTCCTCACTTTCTTTGTTGGGCTCGCTCGCGGCGTCTGGTGCCGAATGCGGTCCATAAGCTCTTCGTCGACCGGGTCGTCTGAATCTAGGGGGTCAGAATTGAAGAAGTCAGTCTCGTCCGATCCATCGTTGGTCTTGTCCACCTTCTGGGGGTCGTGAAGGCGCTTCGGATTGAAGGCTATCGTTGGGACACGGAACTCATCCAAGAGCTTTTGAAGGTCCTTTTGCAGATCGTCTAGGTTGTCGTCAGATGGCGGATGCTCTTTCCGAATAACTTCTTTGACCCAATCCGGCATCAACTCGCGCACGAGGCCGTGGAAGTGCTCGGCGAGGATGGGCGAACGGTCACTTGGTGCAGTCAGCCCGTCCCTATACTGGTTCGGAAGAGCCGCTGCGTCTGGAAGAATGATTTCGATGGTTAGGACTGTCGAACCAAAAGGAATGCCAAAGTTTGGAGCAGCGGCAGACCATGCCTTCCGGTTCTTGAAGTCGTATCTCTCATCCTTGTGGAACGCAGGAGGATCTGCTCTGGGGCGAGGCCGGGGCGGACCGGCTGGAAGGCAATGCCGGCTTCGATCGGCTGGAGGGCGGGGACGGAAGCGACTGGCTCGACGGCGGGGCGCAGGCGGATGTGCTTTATGGTGGCACGGGGGATGACGTGCTTCTGGGCGGCGACGGGTTCGACCGGCTGTTCCGGGGCGCGGGGGCCGATCTTCTCGATGGCGGCGAAATGGGTGACGGGATGTTCGGAGAGGGCGGCGACGACGTGCTTCTGGGCGGCGGCGGGGATGACAGGCTGAATGGCGGGCCCGGCAACGACCTGATCGACGGGGGCGCGGGGGCCGATGAGCTGTTCGGCGGGGCCGGGTTCGACACGATCCTGGCGGCGCCGGGCGACGATGTGCTGGCGGGAAATTTCAATGCCGACACTTTCGTGTTCACCGATGGGTTCGGGGCGGATGTGATCCTCGATTTCGAGGCGGGAAATGCGTTCGAGCGGATCGACCTGAGCGCGGTGACGGAGATCACCGACTGGGCGGATCTTGTGGCCGCGCACATGGTGGCCGAGGGTGCGGATGTGCGGATCAGCGCGGGGGCGGACAGCGTTGTGCTTCTGGGCGTTGCGCTGGGCGATCTCGACCCGGGGGATTTCGTTTTCTGAGGGCGCGCGCGCCGGTCCGGCGCGCCTAGCGCCCCGCGATCATGTCGGCCTGGCGCACGATGACCTCGGCCTGGCGGATCGAGGCGAGATCGACCAGCCTTCCCTTGTAGACCGTGGCCCCGGCGCCCTCGCGCTTGGCCTGTTCCATGGCGTCGAGGATTTCGCGGGCTTCGCTGACCTGGGCGTCCGACGGGGTGAAGACCTCGTTCGCGAGCGCTACCTGTTTGGGGTGGATCGCCCATTTGCCGACCATGCCGAGGGTGGCAGAGCGAAGCGCCTGGGCGCAGAAGCCTTCGTCATCGGAGAAATCGCCGAACGGCCCGTCGACCGGCAGCACGCCATGGGTGCGGCAGGCGGCGACGATCGCCGTTTGCGCCCAGTGCCAGGGATCGGACCAGTAGCGCGCGCCGTCGCGGAGCATGTAGTAGTTTTCCTGCGTACCGCCGATGCCGGTTGTCTGCATTCCCATGGAGGCCGCGAAATCGGCGGCGCCCAGCGACATGGCCTGGAGGCGGGGGGAGGCTGCAGCGATCTCTTCGACATGGGCGATGCCCGCGGCGCTTTCGATGATCACCTCGAGCGCGATGGGTTTCTCGCGCCCCATCGCCGCCTCGATGGAGGTGACGAGGGCGTCGACGGCGTAGATATCGGCGGCGTTTCCGACCTTCGGGATCATGATCTGATCGAGCCGGGGGCCCGCCTGTTCGAGCAGGTCAACCACGTCGCGATACCAGTAGGGCGTGTCGAGCCCGTTGATCCGGACCGAAAGGTGCTTGTTGCCCCAGTCGATGTCGGAGATCGCCTGGATGATGTTCTTGCGGGCCTCGGGCTTGTCGTCGGGGGCCACGCTGTCTTCGAGATCGAGGTTGATCACGTCGGCGGCAGAGGCGGCCATCTTCTCGAAGATCGCGGGACGCGAGCCGGGGCCGAAAAGCTGGCAGCGGTTGGGGCGGGCGGGCGCTTGCGGCTGAATGCGGAAGGACATGGAGAAAGCAACTTTATTTCGGTTTGGTTGCGCTGAGGGGTAGATTATTGCGGGCGGTGCGGCAAGGTTCATTTTGCACGTGCAGAAACTTTGCCCTGCGCAGGGACGATGCCGTCGCCTTCGGCACCGGTCGTGCAAGATTCTTGTGCAGAATGCCACTTCTGAAAAACGAATTGCGAAAATTCGGCAGTTGCGGGTCTGAATTTTCGCTGAAATTGAGATCGCACGCCCCCATAGTGGCGCGCGCTGCTGGAGGGCCCTTGCGATGATTGAAACCCCGTATCTTCTTTTCCTCGGCGATGCGCCGGATCAGCTTGCCGTGAAGGTGGCACAGGGAATCCGCGACTGGCGGCCCGAGAACGTGGTGGGCCAGCTTCGGCTGCCCGGGTGCCAGGCGGATGTCAAGGTGCCGGACATGGACCTGGCAGAGGCCCGCGCGGCCGGGGCGAAAACCCTGGTGATCGGGGTGGCGAACCGGGGCGGCGTGATTTCCGACAGCTGGAAGGCCGAGCTTCACACCGCGCTGGAACAGGGATTCGATCTGGCCAGCGGCCTGCACAGCCTTTTGCGCGACGAGCAGGATCTGGTGGCGACCGCGAAGGCCCATGGCCGGATGCTGCACGATGTGCGGGTGCCGAGCGTGAAGTACCCGATCGCCAACGGCAAGAAACGGTCGGGCAAGCGGGTGCTGGCGGTGGGCACGGATTGCTCGGTCGGTAAGATGTACACCGCGCTGGCGATGGACAAGGACATGCGGGCGCGCGGGATGAAATCGACCTTTCGCGCGACGGGGCAGACCGGCATCCTGGTGACCGGTGACGGGGTGCCGCTTGATGCCGTGATCGCGGATTTCATGGCCGGATCGGTGGAATGGCTGACACCGGACAACGACGACGATCACTGGGATCACATCGAGGGGCAGGGCAGCCTGTTTCACGCGTCGTTCTCTGGTGTGACCATGGCGCTGATCCATGGCGGGCAGCCCGATGCGCTGATCCTGAGCCACGAGCCGACGCGGGCGCATATGCGGGGGCTGCCGGATTACCAGTTGCCCACGCTCGAGGCGCTGAGGGACATGGCGCTGCCGCTGGCGCGGATCGTGAACCCGGGCTGCGAGGTGGTGGGGATTGCCGTCAACACCTCTGCCTGGGGCGAGGATCAGGCGCTGAGCTATCTCGAGGACGTGGAAAGGCGCATGGGCCTTCCGGCCTGCGACCCGTTCCGTCAGGGCGCCGGGCGGCTGGTGGACGCGCTTGACGCCATCGGGTAACGCTGGCGTTCGTGAGACAGCCTGAGCCCTTGTCCCGGATCCTTCAGCGGATCGACAGTGCCCCGTGGTCGCATCTTCTGTTCTGGCAGGGGGGTGCGGTGACGGGGGAGACGCCCATGGTCGTGCTCGATGCCGATGATGCGGAGATCGCGGATGATGCCGTGGGCCCGTGGATCGAGGTGGCCGGCGCGGTATGGCGGCCGTTCCTCGGCGTCGATGACGTGCGGTCGGTGCGGGCGAACCTGGATGCGCAGGTGGAGGGCTATGGGGCGGATCTTCTTTACCGCGCGCTTGGCCATTACCACGACGAGGATGCGTTCCTGCGCGTCGATGCGGCGGACCTGGGCTGATGCTGGTATCGGTGACGCGCGACAGGTTCCGGCTGGCGGAGGCCTTCACGATCTCGCGCGGCAGCCGGACGGAGGCGCAGGTGCTGACCGTCACGGTGGAGGAGGGCGGCGTAGAGGGCCGCGGCGAATGCGTGCCCTACGCGCGGTATGGCGAGACATTGGAGAGCGTGGAAGCGCAGATCGGCGCGCTGTCGGGGCCGCTGACGCCCGAGACGCTGGGAGCCATGATGCCGGCGGGCGCGGCGCGGAATGCGGTGGACTGCGCCCTGTGGGACAGGATTGCCAAGGCGCAGGGCGTGCGGGCCTGGGAGCTTCTGGGGCCGGGCGCGGCGGCGCCGGGGCCGGTGGTGACGGCCTTCACCCTGTCCCTCGCGGCGCCTGAGGAGATGCGGGCTTCGGCGGCGAAACACGCCCATCGCCCGCTTCTGAAGGTGAAGCTGGGGGGCGAGGGGGATATGGCGCGGCTCGAGGCCGTGCGGGCCGGCGCGCCGAAGACGCGCATCATCATCGATGCGAACGAGGGTTGGAGCGCGGAGGAATATTCCGAGCTTGCCCCACACCTGGTGCGGCTGGGCGTGGAGATGGTGGAACAGCCTTTGCCCGCGGGCGATGACGGGATGCTGGGGGAGATCGCGCGGCCCCTGCCCGTGTGCGCTGACGAAAGCTGCCATGACCGCAGGAGCCTGCCGGGCCTCGAGGGCAAGTACGACATGGTGAACATCAAGCTCGACAAGACCGGGGGGCTGACCGAGGCGCTGGCCTTGCGCGATGCCGCGCGGGCCGGGGGCTATGGCATCATGGTGGGGTGCATGGTGGGCTCGTCCCTTGCGATGGCGCCCGCCGTGCTGGTCGCGCAGGGGGCGGAGATCGTGGATCTTGACGGCCCGCTGCTTCTGGCGGAAGACCGGGTTCCGCCGCTGCATTACGACGAGGCAGGCGTGCATCCGCCGGATGCCGCGCTTTGGGGATAAGGAGCCTGCGCATGAGCCGTACCGTTTACGTGAATGGAGAGTACCTGCCCGAGGAAGAGGCCACCGTATCGGTCTTCGACCGGGGGTTTCTGTTTGCCGATGGCGTTTACGAGGTGACGAGCGTGCTGGGCGGCAAGCTGATCGATTTCGCGGGCCATGCGGCGCGGCTGAAGCGATCGCTTGGCGAGCTTGAGATGGCCGCGCCCGTCGATGACGACACGCTTCTGGATATTCACCGCGAGCTTGTGGCGCGGAACGATATCGAGGACGGACTTGTCTATCTGCAGGTGACGCGGGGCGCGGCGGACCGGGATTTCGCCTTTCCCGAGGGCGCGGCGCCGACGCTTGTGATGTTCACCCAGTCGAAGCCCGGGTTGGCCGAAAGCCCGGCGGCGGCGAACGGGATCAAGGTGATCTCGATCCCCGATATCCGCTGGGGGCGGCGGGACATCAAGACGGTGCAGCTTCTTTACCCGTCGATGGGCAAGATGATGGCGAAGAAGGCGGGCGCGGATGACGCCTGGATGACCGAGGATGGTCACGTTACCGAAGGCACCTCGAACAACGCCTATATCGTGAAGGGCGGGAAGATCATCACGCGGCACCTGTCGAACGACATTCTGCACGGGATCACGCGGGCCGCCGTTTTGCGGTTTGCGCGGGAGGCGCAGATGGAGGTCGAGGAGCGGGCGTTCACCGTGGAAGAGGCAAAGGCGGCGGATGAAGCTTTCGTGACCTCGGCCTCGGCCTTCGTGATGCCGGTGGTGGAGATCGACGGCGTGACGCTGGGCGACGGGGCACCCGGGCCGGTGGCGCGGCGGCTGCGGGAGATCTACCTCGACGAAAGCCGGAAGGCGGCGGTTTAGGGCGCGGTTTGCCCGGCTGCGTGCGGGGCGGGTTCGGGCAGCGTGTTTCCGATGTGGTAGCAGCGATCCAGCAGCGCTGCGCGGCGGGTTGCGGAGCCGGTTGCGCCGTGGAGCAGTTCGAGGCGGCGAGGGGATAGGCCGAAATAGCCGAAGGTGCCCCTGATCCAGGCGGTATCAAGCGCGGCCTCGTTTCCATCGGCCTGCATCTCGTCGGAGCGTGCCCCGGCGGGGATCAGGAGGATGCCCGTGCGGGGCCGCTGGAGCGACCGCTCGGGATCGTCGAGCTGATCGTAGGCCCAGCCCCAGGACCAGACGCGATCGACCCAGCCCTTCGTCATCGCGGGCATCCCCCACCAGTAGAGCGGGAAGACGAGGCAGATCGCGTCAGCGCGCGCGATGCGCGCCTGTTCGGCGGCGACGTCCCGCGGGGCCGGGGCGCCGTCATCGGCCTCGATATCGGCCAGAGTCCAGCGCGGATCGAAGCCTTCGGCGTGGAGGTCGGCCAGTTCGGTCGTGTGCGCGGCGGCCTCGGCGCCTTCCATGAAGCGGCGGGCCGCGGCGGCGCTGAACGAGGCCGGGTCGGGGTGATCCAGAACGGTGAGGACGTGCATTCGCGTGGCTCCGGGCGCTGCGTGAAGGGGGCAGCGTAGGGGCTCAAGCCGGGTTGAGGTCAAGCGAAAGTTCGCGCCCGGCGTTGCGCCGGCACGTCAGCCGGTCGCGGCGCGGCGGAGGGTTTCCATCAGTTCGGTGAGGTTCCTGATGTACATCTCACCCATGAGCCGATCTTCGGCGTCGAACTGGTTGCGGGCGTCGGCGACGAGCACTTCGGGACCGGTGAGGAGCCGGGGGCGGAAGGGCGTCATCGCGAGGCGGAGCGCGTAGGAGGCGCGCGCGCCCCCGGCGCGGCCCGCCGCCGCGGAGACGATCGCCACCGGCTTGTCGCGCCAGGGCGTGCCCTTGGTGCGGCTGACCCAGTCGAGCGCATTCTTCAGCCCGCCGGGGATCGATTGATTGTATTCCGGGGAGGAGATGACCACCGCCTCGGCCCCCGCGATCTGGCCTGCGAGGCGCGTCACCTCGGATGGGATACCATCGGCCTCTTCCCGATCGGCATCGTAGAGCGGCAGGCGGATGTCGCCGAATTCATGCGGCCCGCCGTAGAGGCGCGCGGCCTCGCGGGCGAGTTTCGTGTTGGTCGACTGGGCGCGAAGCGAGCCCGAAATGCAGAGAAGCATGGAATCACGGAAGATTTGCGACGGTTCTTTTGCGACCTAGCGGCAAAGCCGCCCTCTGCAACCCCCCGCCCGGGTCAGAGGCGCTTTTCCATCCAGGCGGCGCCGCTGCCTTCGGCAGCGCGGAAGCCGAAGCCTGCGAAGGTTTCGATCCGGTGATGGCTGGCCTTGGTGTTGAGCCGGAGCGAGGTGAGCCCGATCTCGCGCGCCGCGCCTTCGAGCGCGGTGACGAGTGCCGCGGCGATGCCCTTGCCGCGCATCTCTTCGACGACGTAGAGGCGGCGCGCCTCGCCGTAGCGCACATGGTCGAGCAGCGCGATACAGCCGACCGGGCGGCCATCGAGCCGGGCCACGAGAAACTCGCTGTTGGGGGCAAAGAGATCGGCGGTGTCGCCAGCCGTGTCGAGCGGCCCGCTTTCGGCGATGATGCCTTTCAGGGTGCCGGAAGACGGCGACTCGATTCTGATCGAGAGTTGCGGCAGATCGAACATCGTTCGCCCCCTTGGCAGATCCCACGGCGATCCCTGTAGCGGGGCGGCCGTGCTGCGCGCAACGATTCGCAAAGACAGTGTGGATAACCTGTGGATAAACAGGCCGCTGGCGCCCCGGAATGTCTACATCTTGTGGATAAACTGTCTTTGGCCGCATCCCGTGGGGTTCATAATTGACTTCCCCGATGCACGGGCGGAAGCTTGTCCCAGGCGGAATCACGAAGAAGAAAGCAGGCGGCCGTCGTGCAGTTCACGAAACTCAGACTGAACGGGTTCAAAAGCTTCGTCGACCCGACGGAGATGCTGATTGCCAACGGGCTGACGGGCATCGTCGGGCCGAACGGGTGCGGCAAGTCGAACCTCCTCGAAGCGCTGCGCTGGGTGATGGGCGAGAACCGCCCTACCGCCATGCGGGGCGGCGGGATGGAGGACGTGATCTTCGCCGGCACCACGCGCCGCCCGGCGCGGAACTTCGCCGAAGTCGCCGTGATGATCGACAATTCCGAACGGCTGGCACCGCAGGGATTCAACGACAGCGACGTGCTGGAGATCGCGCGGCGGATCACGCGGGACGTGGGATCCGCCTACAAGGTGAACCAGAAGGACGTGCGGGCGCGCGATGTGCAGATGCTGTTCGCCGATGCCTCGACCGGCGCGCATTCACCGGCGCTGGTGCGGCAGGGCCAGATCTCGGAACTGATCAACGCGAAGCCGCAGGCGCGGCGCCGGATTCTGGAAGAGGCCGCGGGGATTTCGGGCCTGTACCAGCGGCGGCACGAGGCGGAGCTGAAGCTGAAGGGCGCGGAGACGAACCTGGCGCGTGTCGACGACGTGATCGAGGCGCTGGCGCAGCAGCTTGCGCAGCTTGCGCGGCAGGCGCGGCAGGCGGCGCGGTACCGGGCGATCAGCGAGGAGTTGCGGCGGTCTGAGGGGCTTCTTCTGTACCGGCGCTGGCGTGAGGCGGATGATGCGCGGGCGGCCGCCGAGGCGGGGCTTGGCGTGAAGGTCAAGGCCGCCGCAGAGGCCGAGCGTCTGGCGCGGGAGGCCGGCGGCGCGCGTGAGGCGCGGGAGGGCGCGTTGCCGCCCCTGCGCGAGGAGGCGGCAATCGCCGAGGCCGTGCTGCAGCGGCTGACGGTGGAGCGGGATCGCCTGTCGGACGAGGAAGCCCGGGCGCTGAGCCAGATCGAAACGCTGGAGGCCCGGATCGCCCAGCTGACCCGAGACATGGAGCGGGAAGAGGCGCTGAGCCGGGATGCGGGCGAAACGATCGCGCGGCTGGAGGAAGAGGCCCGGGCGCTTGAGGCCGAGGGCGAGGGCCACGAAGAGCGGATCGAGGCGGCGGGCGCCGAGGCGCGGGATGCCGCGCAGGTCTTGCAGGACCGGGAATCGGAATTCACGCGGCAGACCGAGGACATGGCGCGGCTGGCCGCGCGCCACCAGTCGGCGCAGCGCCTTCTGGAAGACGCGACGCAGAGCGCAGAACGGGGCGAGGCCGAGGCGGCGCGGGCCGAGGCGGCCGCGCGCGAGGCGCAGGCCGCGGAAGGGGCGGCGGCGACCGCGTTCGAGGTGGCGGAGGCCGAGCTTCAGGTGGCGTCGCAGGCCGCGGCCGAGGCCGAAGAGGCGCTGACCGCCGCCGATGATGCGCGCGGCGCGGTGCAGGCGCAGGAGGCCGAGGCGCGGGCAAGCCGGTCGGAGGCCGAGGGCGAGGTGAGCGCGCTCAAGGCCGAGGTCGGCGCGTTGGCGCGGCTGGTCGACCGCGATACCGCCGAGGGCGGGCAGGTGCTTGACCTGCTGCGCGTCGATGGCGGTTACGAGAAGGCGCTGGGTGCGGCGCTGGCCGATGATCTGCGTGCACCGGAGATCGCGGGCGACGGATCGACCGGCTGGGCAAGGCTACCCGGCTATGCCAAACCCCAGCTTCTGCCCGAGGGCGTTGCGGCGCTGACCAACCACGTGACCGTGCCCGAGGTTCTGGCGCGGCGGCTGGCGCAGGTTGGGCTTGTGGACAGCGCCGACGGGGCGCGGCTGCAGGCCGATCTTCTGCCCGGGCAGCGGCTGGTCAGCATCGAAGGCGATCTGTGGCGGTGGGACGGGTTCCGTGCCGCGGCGGACGAGGCGCCGTCGGCGGCGGCGCTTAGGCTGAAGCAGCTGAACCGGTTGCAGGAGCTGAAGCAGGATCTGGAAGAGGCCAGCGCGCGGGCATCGGGCGCGACGCAGGCGCATGAGCATCTGAAGGCGAAGCTGGCCACGGTGACCGAGGCCGACCGGGCGGCGCGGGATGCGCGGCGGGCGGCGGACCAGCGGGTGACGGAGGCGAGCCGGGCGGTTTCGAAGGCGGAGGCGGAGCGTTCGATCGCGGCCGGGCGGCTGGAAAGCGCGCGGCAGGCGGCACGACGGCACGCGGACGAGGCGACTTCGGCGCGGGCGCGGATGCGCGAGGCGGAAGCCGCGTTGCAGGGCCTTGGCGATGTCGAGGCGGCGCGGGCGGAGGTGGAAGACCTGCGGATGGCCGCCGAGGCCGCGCGGATGACGATGATGACCCGACGGTCGGAACACGACGAATTGCGCCGCGAGGCGGAGGACCGGGCCAAGCGGCTTGAGGCGATCGGGGCGGAAGTGACCTCGTGGACCAACCGGGCGGAGACGGCGGGGACGCGGATCGCCGAGCTGCAGTCGCGGGTGGACGCCTCGGGCGAGGAGCTTGAGGCCGCACGCGGCAAGCCCGGCGAGCTTGAGGCTGCGCGGGAGCGCTTGTCGGACGACATCGATGGCGCTGAAACCCGGCGGAAGGCGGCGGCGGATGCCCTGGCGGAAGGAGAGACCGCGCTGAGGGGTGCGGTGGATGCCGAACGGCAGGCGGAGCGCGCGGCGTCGGAGGCGCGGGAAGCCCGGGCGGCGGCGGAAGCGCGTGCCGAGAGCGCGCGGGAAACCGTGGAGGCCGCCGTGTTGCGGATCCGTGAGGATCTGGACACGAGCCCCGGAAAGCTTCTGGAAACGCTCGACGCCGACCCCGATGCAATGCCCGCCGCCGACAAGGTGGAGGCCGACGTGGCGCGGCTGAAGCGGCAGCGCGATGCGCTGGGCGCGGTGAATCTGCGCGCCGAAGAGGATGCGCGCGAAGTGGAGGAAGAACACGCCACGCTCGTGAACGAAAAAGCCGATCTTGAAGCCGCGATCCGCACCCTTCGGTCGGGCATCGCGAGTTTGAACCGAGAGGGACGCGAGCGGCTTCTCACCGCGTTCGAGCAGGTGAATTCGAACTTCGGGATGCTGTTCACGCATCTTTTCGGGGGCGGCGAGGCGAAGCTTGTGATGGTCGAAAGCGAGGATCCGCTGGATGCCGGGCTTGAGATCATGTGCCAGCCGCCCGGCAAGAAGCTGGCGACGCTGAGCCTTCTGTCGGGGGGGGAGCAGACGCTGACGGCGCTGGCGCTGATCTTCGCGGTGTTCCTTGCGAACCCCGCACCGATCTGTGTTCTGGACGAGGTGGATGCGCCCCTGGACGATGCCAACGTGAACCGGTTCTGCGATCTTCTGGACGAGATGACGCGCCGGACCGAGACGCGGTTTCTGATCATCACGCACCACGCGGTGACGATGGCGCGGATGGACCGGCTGTTCGGGGTGACGATGGGCGAGCAGGGCGTGAGCCAGCTTGTTTCCGTCGACCTGAAGAAGGCAGAAGCCCTGGTGGCCTGAGATCAGGCTTTGGTTAACGAGTGTGCTTTAGACCCCGGAGAACCGGGGCACTGAGAGGACGAGCATGCGGGAAGCGGCGGCAGTGGCCATCGCGATGATGTTTCTGGCCATGGCCGGAAGCGCGGGCGATCAGGAGGCGCGGGTGCCGGCCTCCTTTTCCGGGGAGGGCGCGGCGATCACGTGGTTCTGATCGGCGGGCACGCTTCGGGCATCGTAGGGTGCCGGCCATGAGACGCGGTTGTCAGGCCGCGTTGTGTGCGGGGATCATCGCGGGTGCGGCGCAGGGCATTCGCGACGGCGATACGATTCTGTCGGCGGATCTGTCGGTGGAGGGAACCGCCGCGCTGCTGTCGGGGCACGTGAGCGGGTTCTAAGACGGATCGATGGCGCGCTATGGGCCGGGCGAAGGCTACAGTTACACCTATGCCGATGGGCTTGAGCCCTTCATGGGCACCTATGTGGCGGGGCCCGGTGGCGATGTGTGCGTGATGTTCGAGAGCGGGCGCGGGCGGTGCGACACCTATGTGGAGGCTGGCGGGCGGATGGTTCTGATCATCGCTGACGGCACGCGGTTTCCCGTGCGCAGCCGGACGCCGATGGCGCCCTGACGCCGGGAAAGCCGCAGGGGGCCTGCGGGGATCCGGGGCGTCAGGTTCAGAGACGGTTCAGAAGATCGCGCGTGGGCCAGGCGTCGGCGGGCAGGCCGAGACGGGCCTGTTCCTTCTGCACCGCCTCGCGCGTCATCCGGCCGAGAATGCCGTCGATTCCGCCAACGTCATGGCCGCGGGCGGTAAGTTTCTGCTGGAGCGCCTTCATTTCCGCGCCTGAGAGCGCCGGGGTGGGGTTGCCGGCGTCGAAGACCGGCGCGCCTTCGAGCCGGGTGGCGAAATAGGCGGCGGTCATCACGTAGACGAAGCTTTTGTTCCATTCGAAATAGACGTCGAAATTCGGGTAGGCGAGAAAGGCCGGACCGTTCCGGCCCTGGGGCAGGAGGATAGAGGCCTCGAGCCTGTCGGGGCCGAGGGCCGCGCTGCGGCCCTTGACGCCCAGGCGCTTCCAGTCGCTGACGCGTTTCTTGGTTTCCAACCCGGTTTGCGACCAGTCGAAACTGTCCGGCAGGGTGATTTCCTGAAGCCAGGGCTCGTTCGCGCGCCAGCCGAGGCGCGAGAGCATGTTGGCACCCGACATAAGCGCATCGGCAGGTGAGGTCTTGAGCGTCACATGGCCGTCGCCGTCGCCGTCGATGCCGGCCTCGATGATGTCGCCCGGCAGCATCTGGACCATGCCGATTTCACCCGCCCATGCGCCGGTGGTGCGGGCCGGATCGAGATCGCCGCGGCGGAAGAGTTCCAGCGCGGCGAAGACCTGGGGGCGGAAGAGATCGGGGCGGCGGCAATCGTGGCTGAGCGTCATCAGCGCGTTCACCGTGTTGAAGTCGCCCTGCACGGCGCCGTAATCGGTTTCGAACGCCCAGAAGGCGAGGAGGACGCCGCGCGGCACGCCCCAGCGTTGTTCGATCCGGTCGAAGACCGTGTCGTAGCGCTGGGCGTTGCGCTGGCCGTTCTGGACCCTGTTCTGGCTGATCAGGCGGCGGGCGAAATCGGTGAACGGCATCTGGAAGATGCCCTGCGCGCGGTCGGCGCGGATCACCGCGGGATCCTGCCGGACCGAGGCGAAGAAGCGATCGACCGTGGCCTTGTCGTAGCCGCGGGATGACGCCTCGGCCTTCATGCGGCTGGTGAAATCGCCGAAGGAGCCGCCGCAGGACACGGCGGCGAGGCTGGGGGTGGCAAGCGCCGACATCAGGACGGCGGCGGTGAGAATGGGGGCAGTTCTCATGGGACCTCTCGCGCTTTTCGGGGCGACCCTACGCGACCGGGGGCGCAATTCAACTCCCGAACGCCAATCGGCGGAATCATGCGCGAAGACGGCTTTGTTAACCTTTTCTTCGGGTTTGTTAACCTTTGGTTAACGAATTGGGCGGCAAATAGAGCCAATTCGTCTAAAATCTTAAAAACTCAACCGAGGTGGCCGCCGTGTCGACCGATGTTCTGATCGTGGAAAACGACGGCAGCCTGGCCAGCGTCTGGAAAGCGCATCTGGAACGCCAGGGTGTGAAGGTCAGTATTGCGGGGTCGCAGGCCGATGCGGTGGAGCATCTTCAGTTCCACCCTGCGCAGGTGATCGTTCTCAGCCTCGACCTTCAGGAAGGCAGCGCGCTGGCCGTCGCGGATTTCGCGAGTTACCGGCACCCGCGCGCGAAGGTCATCTTCGTCACGCGGACGCGGTTTTTCTCGGACGGGTCGATATTTCAGCTGGTGCCGAACACCGCCGCCTTCCTGCCGGCCAGAACGCCGCCAGAGGACCTGGCGGCGCTGGTGGAGCATCACGGGACGGAGCCGGCCGGCTGATCACGCCGCCTTGCGGATCATCTCGTCGCGGCTGTGGGGTTCGTCCCAGTCGAGCACCGGGTTGATCGGAATGATCCGGTGGGGATTTATCGTTTCATGGCTGTAGTGGTAGTGGCGGACGATGTGATCGAAATTCACCGTGCCCGCCACGCCCGGCCACTGATACAGCTCGCGCGCATAGGCCCAGAGGTTGGGGTAATCGATCAGGCGTTTGCGGTTGCATTTGAAATGCAGGTGATAGACCGGATCGAAGCGGAAGAGCGTTGTCACCAGCCGCCAGTCGGCCTCGGTGATCCGGTCGCCCATCAGGTAGCGGCGGGATGAGAGCCGGTCTTCCAGCCAGTCGAGATTTTCGAAAAGCGCCGTGACGGCCTCGTCATAGGCCGTTTGCGAGGTGGCGAAGCCGGATTTGTAGACGCCGTTGTTGACGTTCGAATAGACGCGCTTGTTCACCTCTTCGATGTCGCCCCGCATTTCTTCGGGCCAGTAATCGTCGGTGTTGCCGGTGAGGTGATCGAAGGCGGAGTTCATCATGCGGATGATCTCGGAGCTTTCGTTCGAGACAATGGTGCCGCGCTTCTTGTCCCAGAGAACCGGCACAGTGACGCGGCCCGAGGTGTTGGGATCGGATTTCAGATAGACGTCGCGCAGGAAATCGAACCCGAAGAGATCGTCGCCCGTTGCGCCGTCGAACCCGGTGTCGAACGTCCAGCCGTCCGACAGCATGTCGGGATGAACGACGGAGACGGAGATCATGTTTTCGAGCCCCTTGAGGCTGCGGAAGATCAGCGTCCGATGCGCCCAGGGGCAGGCATAGGAGACGTAAAGGTGGTAGCGTCCCGCCTCGGCCTCGAACCCGCCTTCGCCAGAGGGGCCGGGCGCGCCATCGGCGGTGATCCAGTTGCGGTAGGCGGCGTTCGAACGCACAAACTTGCCGCCGGTTTCCTTCGTTTCATACCACGTGTCGTGCCAGACACCTTCGACCAGTTGGCCCATTGGAACTCTCCTTTGCTGGCGGTCTACATAGGACAGAATCAACGCACAGACATCCGAGATGGGCGCAGGGGGGCGGTGTTTTGGCGCACAGATGAAATGCGCCGATTCCGCGACTTTCCCTTGTGAAATGGCGGATTGTTTCCGGTTTTCAGAGGTTTGAATAAATTTTTCTTGATTTAGAGGCGAATTGGGCCACCCTGCGCAGTGCTGCTCGGGGGAGTCAGGACATGTCGGAATATCTGCCCAAAGAGGTGCGTGCAGGGCTTGAGCTTGCCCGGAAGGCGCATCTGAGGAAGACGTCTCGCCTGAAGGTCAAGGTTGGCGACCAGACCTTCGCCATTCTGCGTTACTGGGATGACGGGTTTGCGGTGGACCCCGAGGAAGCCTCGAGTCTGCGCGGGCTTGTCGATGTTTACGAAGGCGCGCGGCACCTGTCGCAATGCCTGATCGTGGCCTCGTCGGAAGAGTCGGGCGAGATGGTGTACGAGTTCAAGCGCGCCACACCGGCGATGGACCATGCACCGGAGGATTACGAGCTTGATCCACGCGCGCCGGTGGCGCTGATCGGGCAGGGCTGAGCCCTACTGCAGATCGGCGAAGGCGGATTGAAGCCGTGCGACGGCGTCTTCGACGCGGGCGCGCTGTGTGCCGAAGTTGAACCTCAGAAACTTTTCGCCTCCCGGCCCGAAATCTGGGCCGCGCTGCGGCGCGATGCCGGCGGTTTCCATGACGCGGCGGTGGATTTCCTCGCGCGTCATGCCGGTGCCCGACCAGTCGACCCAGCCCAGATAGGTGGCCTCGAGCGGGGTGGCGGTGAGGCCGGGGATGGCGCCCACGCCCTTTTCGAACACCGCGCGGTTCCTGTCGAGATAGGCGACCTGAGCATCGGCCCAATCGGCGCCTTCGGGGCTGTAGGCGGCGGTGGTCATGGCTATGCCGATGATGTTCGGCTGGAGTTTGAGGGCACGCATCCGGTCGGCGAAGGGGGCGCGGAGTTCGGCGTTGGGGATAATCACGTTGCCGATGCGCATTCCGGCGATGTTGAAGGTCTTCGAGGCCGCCGAGAGGACGATCAGATTGTCCGCCGCCCCGTCGACCCGCATCGTGGGGGTGAAGGTGGCGTGGGGATAGACGAGATCCTGATGCACCTCGTCGGACACGAGGATCAGATCGTTGCGGTTGGCGAAATCGACGAGGGCGGCGAGTTCGCCCGACGTCCAGACCCGGCCCACCGGGTTGTGGGGCGAGCAGAGAAGCAGGATCTTCTCGTCGCCCGAGAGCGCGGCCTGGGCGGCGTCGAGATCCATCACGTAGCGGCCGTCTTCGCGGGGAAGCTCGACCTCGACCGCGCGGCGGCCGCCTGCGCGGATCGTGGCGGCGAATTCGTGATAGACCGGCGAGAAGATCACCACGCCGTCGCCCGGGTCGGTATAGGTATCGAGGACGAGGGCGATGCCGTTGCAGAGCCCCGTTACCGTGAAGATCGCCGCAGGATCGGGCGACCAGCCGTGGCGGGTTTCGGCCCACCAGACGACGGAGGCCAGATAGCTGTCGGTATCGAAGCCGTAGCCGAAGATGCCGTGATCGACCATGGCGCGGGCGGCATCGCGGACGCATTCGGGCGCCTCGAAATCGGTGTCGGCGATCCACATCGGGATGAAATCTTCGCCGACGGGATACAGCGCCTGCGTTCTGTCCCATTTCACCGAATAGGAGCCGCGGCGATCCGTGGGTTTGTCGAAGTTCATTTGGCCTCCACCTGATACCACGGCGGGAGCGTAGTTTGATCCGCCGCCGCTGCAAGCCGATTGCAGGGATCGCGCCGCTCGCCTAAATGAAGGCCATGGCGCTGAGAGACATCATAATCCACCCTGATCCGCGGTTGAAGAAGGTGGCCGAACCCGTGACCGATATCTCGTCGGATCTGCGGGTGCTGGCCGACGACATGCTTCAGACGATGTACGATGCGCCCGGGATCGGGCTTGCCGCCCCGCAGGTGGGTGTGCTGAAGCGCCTTCTGGTGATGGATTGCGTCAAGGAAGAGGGCGCGGCGCCGAGGCCCCTGATCCTGTTCAACCCCGAGATCCGGTGGGTTTCGGAGGAGATGAACACCTATGAGGAGGGCTGTCTTTCGATCCCCGAGCAATACGGGGATGTGGAGCGGCCCGCCGAAGTGACGGTGGCCTGGATGGACGAAACCGGCACGAGCCGGGAAGAGACGTTCGACGGGCTGTGGGCGACCTGCGTGCAGCATGAGATCGACCACCTGAACGGCAAGCTGTTCATCGATTACCTCAAGCCGCTCAGGCGCCAGATGATCACCCGCAAGATGGTGAAGCTGAAGCGCGAGCGGGCGCGGGCGTGACGGTTCGGCCCATCGTTCTCTGGCCCGATCCGGTTCTGGCTGAGGTGTGCGCGCCGGTGGGCGCGGTGGGTGACGATGTCAGGGCGCTGGCGGCGGATCTTCTGGAGACGATGTACGACGCGCCGGGGCGCGGGCTGGCCGCGCCGCAGGTGGGCGTGGCGGCACGGGTGTTCGTGATGGACATCTCGTGGAAGGAGGGACCGGAAGACCCGTGGGTTTGCATCGATCCCGAGATCGTGGGCCGGTCGGAGGATGAAATGGCGATGGGCGAGGGGTGTCTGTCGATCCCTGGCGTTCTGGCCGAGGTTATGCGGCCCGAGGCGGTGACACTGGCCTATACCGCGCTTTCGGGGCGGCGGGAGACGGTGTTTCTTGAAGGGATGCTGGCGCGGTGTGCGCAGCACGAGCTGGATCACCTGGATGGGATAGTGACACTTGACCGGCTGAGCGAAGAGGCGCGGGCGGAGGCCGTCGCGGCCTATGGGGCTGGCGCGTGAGCGCGCGGCCGATCCTGCGCTGGCCGAACCGGATGCTGCGGACGCCGGCCGCGCCTGTCGAGGCGGTGACCGACGAGATCCGCGCGATCTGGCAGGACATGATCGACACGATGGAAGCGATGCCCGGCGTGGGGCTGGCCGCCCCGCAGATCGGGGTCGGGCTGAGGCTGTGTGTCGTCGATGCATCGGATGAACGGGGCTGGGCCGTGAGGATGGCGAACCCCGAAATCGTTTCGCGGTCCGAGGCGATGAACCGCCATCCAGAGGCGAGCCCCTGCCTGCCCGGCGTGTCGGCGGAGGTGGAGCGGCCCGCCGAGGTGACGGTGCGCTACCTGGGCGAGGACGGCGCGGTGCAGGACCGGGCGTTCTCCGGGCTCTGGGCCACGAGCGTGCAGCACCAGATCGATCACCTGGACGGCAAGCTTTACATCGAGCGGCTGAGCCGGACGAAGCGCGACATGGTTCTGAAGCGGGCGAAGAAGGTGGCGTCGTGAGGGTTGTCTTCATGGGATCGCCTGCGTTTTCGGTGCCCGCGCTTGAGGCGCTGCACGGGGTGGGGCACGACATTGCCTGCGTCTATACCCAGCCGCCGCGTCCGGCGGGGCGGGGGCAGAAGGAGCGACCCGGCCCGGTGCAGGCGCGGGCGGAGGCGCTGGGCCTGCCCGTCCGGCATCCCAAGAGCTTGCGGGACGATGCCGTGCAGGCGGAGTTCGCCGCGCTGAAGGCGGATGTGGCGGTGGTGGTGGCCTATGGCCTGATCCTGCCGCAGGCGGTGCTGGATGCGCCGGCGCATGGCTGTCTGAACATCCACGCCTCGCTTTTGCCGCGCTGGCGGGGGGCGGCGCCCATCCACCGGGCAATCCTTTCAGGGGATGCCGAAACGGGCGTCTGCATCATGGAGATGGAGGCGGGGCTGGATACCGGCCCCGTGCTTCTGCGCGAGGCGACGGCGATCGGGGCGGAGGAGACGACGGCGGATCTGCATGACCGGCTTTCGGAGATGGGCGCGCGGCTGATCGTGGAGGTGCTTCAGCGGCTTGATACACTGGTGCCCGAACCGCAGCCCGGGGACGGCGTGACCTATGCCGGCAAGATCGACAAGGCGGAGGCGCGGATCGACTGGACGCGACCCGCGGCGGAGGTGGACCGGCAGATCCGGGGGCTGTCGCCCTTTCCCGGCGCGTGGACGATGCTGGACGGCAGGAGGCTCAAGCTCTTGCGGTCGCGAGTTATCGACGGCGCGGGTGCGCCCGGCGTGGTTCTGGGCGGGTTTCGCATCGCCTGCGGTGCCGGGGCCGTCGAGGTGACGGAGGCGCAGATCGAGGGCCGGGGGCGGCAGGACGCGGCGGCGTTCCTGAATGGCACCCCCCTGCCGCCGGGCACGCAACTGGGAGGCGGAGCGTAAGATGTTTCCAACGCTGATCGGAACGGTCGTGATCGCCGGGATCGTGGGCTATATCGCCGAAAAGACCGGGTTCACCCATAACGGTTACCTGCAGTCGATCATCATCTGCGTGGGCGGGGCGTTTCTGTTCTACTTCGTGACGCTGATGTTCGGGATCAGCTTCGGGCGGCCCGGGATCAACGCGATCGTGGCCTCGGTGGGGGCGCTGATCATCGTGCCGACGCACTGGCGGCGGTAGTGCGCTTCACGCCTCGCCGTTTTTCGGTTTCTTCGGCTTGTAGGGGGCCATGCCCGCGCGGGCGAGTTCGTCGGCGCGTTCGTTTTCAGGATGACCCGCGTGGCCCTTCACCCATTCCCACGTCACCCGGTGGCGTTCCTGCGCCGCATCGAGGCGGCGCCAGAGATCTTCGTTCTTGACGGGTTTGCGGGCGGCCGTGCGCCAGCCGTTCTTCTTCCAGCTATAGATCCAGCCCGTGACGCCGTTCTTCACATAGGTGCTGTCGGTGATGATCGTCACCGCCGCAGCGCGCTCGAGGGTTTCGAGGGCCGTGATGGCCGCCAGAAGCTCCATCCGGTTGTTGGTGGTTTCCGCTTCGCCGCCCGAAAGCTCCCTCTCGCGGAGGATGGTGTCGCCGTCGCGCGCCTGGAGCAGCACGCCCCAACCGCCCGGGCCGGGGTTGCCGGAACAGGCGCCGTCGGTGAAGGCAAGAAGCTCAGGCATGGGGCCTCACAGGGTGACCGGGATCAGGGTGAGGACGACGACCGTCGTCAGAAGAAGCCGCAGGCGCATCCACCACGATGGCGCCAGGCCCTGCCGCGCGAACATCCAGTCGAGCGCGAGAAGAGCGATGAAGCCCGCGATCAGGTAGATCGCCGCAGAAACCGGCCCGCCGCCCACGAAGAAGAAGGCCCAGAGGGTGGGGAGGACGGAGAGCGCGTAGCCGCTGGCCGCAACCGCGCCCTCGGCCCTGGTGGCAAAGCCCCAGAGGACGCCCGACATGAAGGCGAGGACCACCGTTCCGTAGGACAGTTGCACATAGGGCCCGGCGAAGCGCGGGCCGACTGTCGAGAGCGTGAGTTCCTGCAGCGCGGGCACATACATCGTGGCCACGCCCCAGAGAAACGGCAGAAGCCCGGCGAGGCCGAGAAGAAGGGGAGCGGTGGGGACGCGCGTCATGACCCCGTCTTTTGGTTAATCGCGCCCGGTTGGGCAAGGGGCTGATTTCGGGGGTGTGGCGTTAACGCGACGCACGGGCGAGCGCATCGTCGATGCGGAAGCCTTCGGGGATGCGATCACGCCCGTCGAGGACGAGATCGGCCATCACCTCCGCCACGCCCGGGGCCATGCCGAAGCCGATCTTGAAGCCGCCATTGGCGATGAATTGGCCGGGGCGGCCGGGCCAGGGGCCGAGAAGCGGCGCGCGGGTTATCGCGCGGGGGCGAAGGCCCGCCCAGCGGGAGAGGATGGCCGCGCCATGGAGGATGGGCAGCACCGCGACGGCACGGTCGAGAAGCGCGTCGGTCGCCCCGATTTCGGGGGTCTCGTGGGTAAAGTCGCGTTCGGTGGTGGAGCCGATGGCGACGGTGCCGTCCGCGTGGGGCACGATGTGGAGCCCGTCGGCGAAGATCTGCGGCGCGCCCTCGGGGGCGGCGTGGCGGAGGAGGAGAGCCTGGCCTTTCACCCCGTCGCCGAGCGGTTTGCCGAGGCTTTCGGAGAGGGTTTTGAGCCCAGCGGTGCCGGTGGCGTGGATGACGGTGCCCGCCTCTTCGCCGTCACGGAGCACCTCGCCGCCGCGGGCGGCGATCGCTGCCGCGAGGCTTTCGCAGGCGCGGCGGGGGTGGATGCGGGCCGTGAGCGTGTCGTGGACGAGGTGGCCGGTTTCGGTGCGGGGGCCCCATGCCGCGTCGGGATCCGCCTCGATCACCGACCATGTGGCGTGGGGGCCCCAGATCTCTGCCGCAGAGCTCGCGCGCTGGCGCGCAAGATCGAGGGCGGCGGCGTCTTTCAGGGGCTGGAGGCGGCCGGTTCGGGCGTAGCCGGGGGACAGGCCCGAGACCACTTTCACCTCAGCCCAGAACCCTTCGGCCGTCAGGAGGCTTTCGAGCTGGAACGCCTTTTTCGGGTTCCAGCGTTCGGGCACGTGGGGGGCGAGGGCACCCACGATCCCGCCCGAGGCGCCGGCCCCCGGCCCGCCCGGGTCGATCACCTGCACATGCGCGCCGCGCGACTGGCAGGCCCAGGCGACCGACAGGCCGAAGATGCCCGCGCCGCGTACGGTGATGTCCGGCGTTGCCAAGGCCCCGCGCCTCCTCCATAGCTCGCCCGATTACTCCTAGGACAGCGGCGCGTGGCAGACCAGCGGGCAGATATCGAATGGAACGGCGCGGTGCCTGTGTCGCGGGCCTTCGACGACCCGTATTTCTCGCTGGAGGACGGGTTGGCGGAGACGCGGCACGTGTTTGTGGACGGCAATGATCTTGGTGCGCGGCTTGTGCCCGGGTTTCACGTGGCCGAGCTTGGCTTCGGCACCGGGCTGAACCTTCTGGCGCTTGCGGAATTGGCCTGGGAGCTTGGGGTGGAAGGTGTGCGTTACACCGGCTTCGAGGCCTTTCCGATGACGGCGGAGGAGATGGCCCGCGCGCTTGAGGCGTTTCCGGGGCTTTCCGGGCGCGCGGCGCTTGCCGGGGCCTGGGGGCGGGGCGTGTCGTTCACCATCGGAGGCGTCGCGGCAGAGGTGGTGGTCGGGGATGCGCGCAAGATGCTGCCCGGCTGGCCGGGCGTGGCGGATGCGTGGTTTCTGGACGGCTTTGCGCCTTCGAGGAACCCCGAGTTGTGGGAGCCCGGACTTCTGGCGGAGGTTGCGCGCCACACCGCGCCGGGTGGGACGGCGGCGACCTATAGCGCGGCAGGCGATGTGCGACGGGGGCTTGAGGCCGCGGGGTTCGCGGTGGAGCGGCGGCCCGGCTTTGGACGGAAGCGGCACATGACGGTGGCGCGGCTTTCATGACCGAACAGAACACACGACTTGGCATTCTTCTGATGGTCGCGACCACGCTGGTCTTCGCGGCGCAGGACGGGATCTCGCGGCACCTGGCGAGCGAGTACAACGTGGTGATGGTGGTGACGATCCGGTTCTGGTTCTTCGGGGTGTTCGCGCTTGCCGTGGCGGTGCGGCGCGCGGGCGGGCTGGCCCGGGTGCTGAGTCCGAAGCGGCCGGTGTTGCAGGTGGTGCGGGGTCTTTTGCTGTCGGTGCAGATCTGTGTGATGGTGCTGGCCTTTGTGCTTCTGGGGCTTGTGGAAAGCCACGCGGTCTTCGCGAGTTACCCACTGCTGATCGCCGCGCTGTCGGGGCCGGTTCTGGGGGAGCATGTGGGCTGGCGGCGCTGGGCCGCGATCGCGATCGGGGCGGTCGGGATGGTGGTGATCTTGCAACCCGGGGCGGCGGTGTTCACGCCCGCCGCGCTTGTGCCGCTGCTGGCGGCGGGGATGTTCGCGCTTTACGGGCTTCTGACGCGGTACGTGTCGCGGTGGGACAGCGCGTCGGTCACGTTCTTCTGGACCGGGGCGGTGGGGGCGGTGGCGCTGACGCCCGCGGGGCTGTGGATGTGGGAACCGATGACGCGGCCCGACTGGGCGTGGATGGCGGCGCTGTGCATGACGGGGGCGCTGGGCCACTGGTTTCTGATCCGCTGCTACGAGGTGGCGGAGGCGAGCGCGGTGCAGCCCTTCGCCTACCTCCAGCTTGTCTTCGCGTCGATCGCGGGCATCGTCGTTTTCGGCGAGACGCTGAAGGTGAACGTGGCGATCGGCGTCGCCATCGTGGTGGCGGCGGGTCTTTTCACGCTCTGGCGCGAGGCGGTGGGCCGGAAGGCTGCCTAGCGGGCGGTGAGTTCTTCGCTGAGGCGGATAGGGGCTGTTTCGCCGGTCAGCCGGGCGCGGTAGACCGGCAGGCTTTCCATAACCCGCATCACGTAGTTGCGGGTTTCGCGGAACGGGATGCGTTCGATCCAGTCGACGACATCAAGCTGACCGCGCCGGGGATCGCCCCGCTCTTCCATCCAGCGCAACGGGCGGCCGGGGCCTGCGTTGTAGCCCGCGGAGACGAGCACGAAGTTTTCGCCGAAGGTGCGGATCAGACCGTCGAGATAGGTGACGCCGAGCTGCGCGTTATAGACCGGATCGTCCTGCAGGCGGTTTTTCGAATAGCTGATCTTCAGTTCGCGGGCGACATCGCGGGCCGTGCCCGGCATCACCTGCATTAGCCCGACCGCGCCCGCGCCGCTGCGCACGGTATGATCGAATTCGCTTTCGCGCCGGGCGATGGCGAGGGCCAGTTCCTCGGGCACCGGCAGGGCGCCCAGGCCCAGATCGATCACCGGGTAATAGGCGCGGGGCACCACGATGCCGCGGCTTGCGGCGCGCTTGCCGATCATCACCGCGTAATGCGGCTCCTCGATCTCGATGGCGAAATCGCCAAGCTGGGCGATTTCCACCGGCGTCAGGCTTTCGGCCAGATGGGTGAGGAAGCGTTCGGCCAGATCGCGTTCGCCCGCCGTGTGCATCAGCACCGCCGCCTGGAACACCGCCGAATTGCGGAAACCCGCGAGCCGCCAGTCGTCGATCACCTCGCGCCCGGTGAGGGCGGGATCCATCGGCAGGCCTGCACGCTCCGCCGCGAGGAGGCCATAGAAGCTGGTCTGGTATTCCGCGCCGAAGGCATAGGCCATCGCCGCGCCTTCCGCGTCGCCCAGCGCCTCATGCGCCCGGCCTTCCCAATACCCCGCGCGTCCGAGGCTGATGGGCGTTTCCACTGCGGCCCGGAAGCTGCGGAAATGGCGGAGTGCGGTTTCCGCATCGTCGAGATAGGTGAGCGCGAGATAGCCTGAAAGCCATTCGAGATCGGCGTAGGAATAGCCTTCGCCCGGCGTCATCCCGTGGGCGGAGGCAATCGCATAGGCCGTCTTCCCGTCACCCGCGCGCATCCACTGCCGCGCGAGGATGCGGCGCCAGTTGCCCCAGTGGGCGGGCTGGCCGAGTGCGGCGCGCGTGCCCTCGCGTTCCAGCAGGATTTCGACTGCGCCGTCGCGGCGGCCCTTGTCGAGCCGCCACATGAAGCGTTCATAGGCAAGCCCCGGGTCACCCGCGAGGCGGGCGGGCACCTTTTCGATCAGCGTATCGACGCCCTTAGCCTTTTTTCGGAGCGCGATGCGCGCCCGGGCCAGCGCCTGCCAGCCTTCGGAGACACGCGGGAAGAGGCGTTCGGCGGCCTCTGCCTCGCCGGCCCAGAGAAGGTAGTCAAGCCGCGCCTCGTGGTGATCCTTCAGCACCTCGCCGTAGCGTTCCAGAAGGTAGCGTTCGTCGGCCTGCGTCAGGTCGTGCATCGTCCACGCCTCGATCGCGAGGCGGCGCGCGGCCTCGGCATTGCCGCCCTCTTCCTGGGCGGCGGCGAGGACGATGAGCCCGGCGCCCGTTTGCGGCGGCATGTCGGCGAAAAACGCGATCACCTCGTCGGTGCGGCGGCGATACGGCACTTTGCCCTCGCTGCGCTTCCTGAGGTAGTCGAGCCCCGGCCAGTCGGGACGGCGGGCGAGGAAATCGACCACTTCGTCGAATTCGCCGCGTCCGGCGCGGAGGCGATGCCATTCGATGATGTCGCGGGTGACGGAGCCGGCGGGCCCGGCGATTCGCAGGGCAGACCCCCAGTCACCTTCGCGCATCCGCGCCATGGCGCGTTCGAGCGGGGTGATTTCGGGAATCACCGCACGCGGTGAGGGCGCCGCTTTCGTCGAGACCGTCGGATCGGGCCGCACCAGAAGCCCGTCAGGCCGGGCGCGCGGCGCCTGTTCGGAACGGGCCTTTTCGGCGAGGGGACGGGCCTTGGGCGCGATATCGCCCGACACCGCCCCGGCAGGCAGTGCGAGAGCCGCCCCGAGGGCCGCCCCCATGATTGTGCGCGATAGCTGCATCACTGTCCCGGTCATGGCCGCCGATCCTAGCGCCCCTTGGTTAACGTACAACACACAAACTTGGCATTCTCGTGGCAAAACTATAGGGTCCGCGGCGATCCGCCGGCGGGCCACCGCCGACATATACCACCTCGAAGGAAGACACTCATGTTTAAAGGGTCATATCCAGCCCTCGTGACACCGATGACACACGGAAAGGTCGACTTCGAGGCACTGGAGAAACTCGTCGAGTGGCATATCGGCGAAGGCAGCCACGGGCTGGTGCCCGTGGGCACCACGGGTGAGAGCCCGACGCTCAGCCATGAGGAGCACGAGGCGGTGATCAAGTCGGTCGTGCGCACCGCCGCGGGCCGGGTGCCGGTGATCGCGGGGGCGGGTTCGAACAACACCGTCGAAGGCATCCGCTTCATGCAGTTCGCCGAAGAGGTGGGGGCCGATGCCGCGCTGGTCGTCACGCCCTATTACAACAAGCCCACGCAGGCGGGGCTGATCGCGCATTTCACCGCAATGCACGATTGCTGCACCCTGCCGATCATCATCTACAACATCCCCGGCCGGTCGGTCGTGGACATGTCGCCGGCGACGATGGGCGAGCTTGCGAAGCTGCCCCGGATCATCGGGGTGAAGGATGCCACCGGCGACATCACGCGGGTGTCGGATCAGCGGGCGACATGCGGGAAGGATTTCATCCAGCTTTCGGGCGAGGATGCCTCGGCGCTGGGGTTCAATGCCCATGGCGGGCAGGGCTGTATCTCGGTCACCGCGAATGTGGCGCCGCGGCTGTGCGCCGAATTCCAGGAGGCGACGCTGGCGGGGGATTACGCCAAGGCGCTGGAGTATCAGGATCGTCTGATGCCGCTGCACCGGGCGATCTTCCTCGAGCCGGGACTGGCGGGCGCGAAATACGGGCTGTCGCGGCTTGGGCGCTGTTCCGAAGAGGTGCGTCTGCCGCTGACCGGGCTGACCGATGGGACGAAGGCAGCGATCGACAGCGCGATGCGGTTTGCGGGACTTCTGAACTAGGGTCTTCCGTCAGCTCGGTCCTTCCCGTTGCATCCCGCGGGTTTCGCGCAGGGTTTCGACGAGTACGGCGGTCATCAGGCCGAACATCAGCAGGCCGTTCGCCGCCGAGAGCCCGCTTAAGAGCCGCCATTCCTGGGGCAGGAGGACATCGCCGAAACCCAGCGTCGTGAAGGCGACGAGGGAGAAGTAGACCGACGCCTCGAGTGTTCCGAAGATCCCCAGAAGCCGGAAAGCCACCGCCCAGATCCAGACCGCGACGGTGAGCATCGCCATCATCCAGAAGAGGGTGAGGCACAGCAGAAGCATCAGCTTCAGCCCATGCGGCGGCCTGAGAAGCCAGGGGCGCCGCTGCCGCAGGATCGCCTCGAAGACCCAGATCAGAAGTGCGGCAGCCGTGAAGGTCAGGACAGTGAGGATGGTGCCGAGGAAGAGCTGGTCGAACATGGCCGCCATGCTTTTCCGCCCGCGCCGCCCGCGTCAAGCGCCCGGATGGACGGCGGGGGCGCAAGCCGATATGGGGGGCGCATGGCCAAACCGAAGGACAATCCGAACTACAAGGTGATCGCCGAGAACCGGCGCGCGCGCTTCGATTACGCGATCGAGGAGGATATCGAGTGCGGCATTCAGCTTATGGGATCGGAGGTGAAATCGCTGCGGGAAAGCGGGGCGAACATCGCCGAAAGCTATGCCGCGGTGGAGAACGGTGAGCTTTGGCTCGTCAACAGCTATATCGCGCCTTATGACGCGGGGCGGACCTTCGGCCACGAGGATCGGCGCCGGCGCAAGCTTCTGGTATCGCGCAAGGAATTGGCCGATCTCTGGAACGCCACCCAGCGGAAGGGTATGACGCTGGTGCCCCTGGTGATGTATTTCAACCACCGAGGGCTTGCGAAACTGAAGATCGGGATCGCGCGCGGCAAGAAGCAGGCCGACAAGCGCGAGACACAGGCCAAACGCGACTGGAACCGCCAGAAACAGCGGCTTCTGAAGGAGCACGGCTGAGAATCGGAGGTTCCCGTGTCCACACGTGTGTTTGCGAGGGTGCGGCTTTTCCTTCTCGGCGTCGCGCTGACGACGATTTACGGCGTCCTCGATGCCTATCTCTTCTCGGTTGATGACTTCGATGTCGCTCCGAATATTCTGGAGCAGATCGGGTTCAGCTGGTTTGTCGGCAGCGTGCTGTTCTGGGGGTTCGAGATCCTCGTAGTGCCCAGCCGATGGGGCGAGGCCATCCGGCGGATGCATTTCGTTGCGGCGATCCTGCTGAAATCTCTTTTCCTGCTGGTCGTGATCTTCGCGGCCGCAGTGCTTGGCGACCTGGTGTTTCGCGGCACTGCCACGCTCGATGTCGTCCTTTCCCCGGACCGGCAGTTCGGGCGCACCGTCGTACTGGTGTTTCTGTTCGTCGTGGTCTTTCAGGTCGTGCTGCAGGTCGTCCGCATGGTGGGAGCGCGGAACTTCCTGAACTTCGTGCTGGGCCGCTATCGGCAACCGGTTTCCGAAGACCGCATCTTCATGTTCCTCGATCTCGCAGGCTCGACGACCTTGGCGGAACGTCTTGGCGATGTGGGCGTTCAGCGGCTGATCACCGAGTTCTTTTTCGATATTTCCGAACCTATTGCCGCGCATGGTGGCGAGATCCATCAATATGTCGGCGACGAGATGGTGGTGACCTGGCGTGTGCGGGATGGCAAGCTGAACCGCCGCGTCCTTCACTGCTGCTTTGCGATTGCCGCCCGCGTGCGCGAGAAGGCGGATGCCTATGAGCGCGCCTTCGGCGTGGTTCCCGGGTACAGGATCGGGCTTCACGCGGGTTCGATCGTCATCAGCCAGTGCGGCGATCAGAAACAGGAGATCTCGTTTTTCGGCGACACCATTAACACGGCGGCGCGGATCCAGGAGCAATGCAAGGCATTCGCCTGCACCCTCTTGTTGTCGCGAGAACTTCTGAAACGAATCGATCTTCCTGAAACACTCGTCGCAAGGCAGGTGGGAACCGTCACGCTTCGCGGGCGCGGGCATGCCACCGATCTCTTCAGCGTGGATCCGCGCTAGGCCCGCTGTTTCAGCGCCTCGGCCAGATGATCGTAGACCAGCCTGATGCGGCGGCTTGTCTGAACCTCGCGGTGGACGGCGAGCCAGACCGGGAAGCGGACTTCGAACTCGTGCAGCACACGTTCCAGCCCCGAACTGCGGGCGACGACGCTGTCGGCCATGACCGCGATGCCGAGGCCCTGGCGGGCCATCTCGAAGGTGACGAGCCCGCTTTCGGAAAAAATGCGGATCTGGCCGCGCTGGACGGGGAGGCCGCGCTTGTTGAACTCCATCACCGTGCGGTCGGGGTCGGCGAAGCCGAAGACGTCGTGTTTGGCCAGATCGGCCATGGTTTCGGGCCGCCCGCGCCGGTCGAGATAGGACGGTGCCGCATAAAGGTGTGCGGTTTCCTCGCCCAGGAGACGGGCGAAAAGCTCGGGCTCTTCGGGGCGGATGTGGCGAATGGCGATATCGGCCTCGCGGCGTTGAAGATCGCTGATCGCGTTTGAGGCGATCACCTCGATCTCGATGCCGGGGGCGGCCTGCTGAAGCGTCGCGAGCGCGCTGGGGAGCACGTAGGCGGCCATGGCATCGCTGGCCGAAATGGAGACCCTGCCCTCGACGGTCTGGCTTTGGCCCGCCGCGATCAGGGAGACGCGTTCGGCCGCCGCACCCATGGCGCGCACATGGTCGAGAAGATCGCGGCCCGTGGGGGTGAGCGCCAGCGAGCGCCCGACCCGTTCGAAGAGGACGACGCCCAGGCTTTCCTCGAGCGCCGAGACCTGGCGGCCGAGAGTGGGCTGAGATTGCTTCAGTGCACGGGCCGCGGCGGAGAGCGAGCCTTCCTCGGCAGTGGCGAGGAAGGCGCGGACCTGGTTCCAGTCGAAGGTGAGGGCGCTCCAATTCATGCAAATTTGTATAATGGAAAGACGAAAATCGGCAATTCTATTCGTTTTCGGGCATGTGTAGACCCCGTCTCGCACACAGGATGACAAACACACCGGAGAGAGAGATGACTGCCGAAATCACCTTCTGGGACAATATCGCGGAACGCTATGCCGCGCGCCCGGTTCAGAACATGGATGCTTACGAGAAGACGCTGGAGCGCGTGCGCTCGTATATTGGCCCCGAGCACGCAGTGCTCGAAGTCGGCTGCGGCACCGGGACGACGGCGCTTAAGCTCGCCCCCCATACCGGCCATACCACCGCGACCGATTTCTCGCCCGCCATGGTGGCGATCGGGGAAGCGAAGGCGCGGGACGCCGGGGTGACGAATGTGCGCTTCAAGGCGCTCGATGCGGCCTCGCCGGAATTCGGAAAGGACGGGTATGATGTTGTGATGGGGTTCAACCTTCTGCACCTCGTCAAAGATGTCGATGGTACACTCGCAACGCTCCAGCGCACGCTGGTGAAGGGCGGGACGCTGATCACCAAGACCCCCTGCCTCGAAGGGTGGCCGTTCGGGCTTCTGCGCGTGGCGCTGCCGGTGATGCGGCTGTTCGGAAAGGCGCCGAAGGGCAAGCTGAACTTCTTCCGGATCGCCGATCTGGAAGCGCGGATCGAACGCGCGGGCTTCCGGATCATCGAGACCGGGAATTACCCGGCATCGCCACCCAACCGGTTCGTGGTGGCGACGAAGCTTTGAGCCCACCGGCTTTTCCCCACGTTGCCCGCGACGGCGCGGCCCGGCCCTTGCGGCGGGCCGCGCTTTTTCGTTGAGGCGTGCGGCGAAGGCGCCTAGCCTGCGGACAGCCTTTCCATGTGCGGCTAGGGTTCCGTTGCGCAACCGCAAGCTGGTCCGAGCGCCGTTATGAGCCGGTGGCAGACACCCGAGGACGAAAACGCCAGAGGGGATGGACAGGGCGTGATGAAACACGTCTGACCCAACCCGGAGCCTACCCATGTCACTCGCCGGTCTTGTCCTCGTCCTTTGTGCCGCAGTCTGCCACGCCACCTGGAACTTCTTCGTCAAGCGCGTGGGAGGCGGGGCGGAGCTGATCTGGCTGTTCTCGCTGGTCACCGTCGTGATCTATCTGCCCCTGCCGGTCTGGATCCTGGTGACGCAGGATCCCGATCTGAGCCTTTGGCCGGTGATCTTCATCATCGGCAGCGTGCTGTTGCACCTCGGCTATTTCTTGATCCTGCAGATCGGGTACAGGCACGGGGACCTGTCGCTCGTCTATCCGATCGCGCGGTCGACCGGGCCCTTGCTTTCATCGACCTTCGCGGTGGTGTTTCTGGGCGAGATCATCACGGTGCAGATGGCCGCCGGGGCGCTTCTGATCGTGTTCGGTGTGCTGATGCTCACGGGTGGGATCCGACCCGGGGCGCGGCATGTGACGCTGTCGCTCTTGTTCGGGCTGGCGACGGGGACGTTTATCGGCAGTTACACGGCCTGGGATGCCTATGCCGTATCCGTCCTTCTCGTGCCGCCGATCATCCTTGATTATTCGTCGAGCCTTGGGCGCGTTCTGCTTCTGTCGCCGATGGCGCGGCGGAAATGGCATGAGATCGGGCGGCACTGGGCGGAGCACCGCAAGGAGGTGATCCTGATCGCACTGTTCAATCCGTTGGCCTATATCCTCGTGCTCTATGCGCTGACCTTCACGCCGGTGGCCTTCGTGGCCCCGACGCGGGAGGTGAGCGTGCTTCTGTCGGTGCTGGCAGGGAGCATCCTTCTTAAGGAAGGGCAGCTCGGGCGGCGGCTTGGCTGGGCGGTGATCATCCTGACGGGGATGGGGGTGCTGTTGACGGCGTGATGGCGTCCGAGCCGATCAGTTCGGGAACAGGATGCCGCGCAGGCTGTAGGATTTGCCGAGGACCGAGCGGATCTGCGCGCGCTTCCCGCCCTTGTTGTCGTTCTTGGCGTGGGCGATGTGGCTGATCGCAACGAGTTGTGCCGTGGTGAGCTTTTCGACATCGACGTCGCGGAACCCGTATTCGCGCAGATCCTGCCGGACCGACAGTTCAAGCTGGGTCAGGGCCTGCGCGGCCGGGGCCGTTAGCGCAAGGGCGATCGTGAGAAGGAGGATGCGGGTCATTCGGTGTCCTTCCGTTTGGCGTCGGCCTGATCGAGGATCGCGTTGAGAAGGTGCCGAGTGCGGACGTCGCCTTCGCCCGCGTCTTCGTTCGAGAGCGCGAAGGAAAGGCGGGCGAGCGTTTCGAGATCGAGGGTTTCGATATCGGTGTGGATGCCGTGCTGGCGGAGGCCGAGACCGACCGAGCGTTCAAGCTGGGTGCTGGCCATCGCGGGCGTGGCGAGGATGAGCGTGCCGGCGAGGGCGGCTTTCATGGGGATCATAGCGCATCTGCCTTTCGCAGGAGGTGGAGGATTCTCTGTTTCTTGCGGAGCCGGTTCAGGGCGCCGCGGCCTTCTGAGGAATCCAGGAGGAAATTCAGTTCGACCGCCTGGCTGAGGGTCAGTTTCTCCAGGTCGGCCCGGATGCCGTAGTGGGCGAGCCCGTGGCGGATTGAAAGCAGGAGCTGTTCGTTCACCGCAGGCCGGTCATCCGCCGCGAGGGCCGAGAGCGGCATCAGGGCAAGGGCGGCAATCAGGGCGATCTTTCGCATCGCTTTCGATCCATCTGTGGCGCGGAGCGGACCCAGGCTAAAGAAGGCCGCGGGCCCGGCCCAATCACGTTGCGGTGCGCCTAGTCGTGGGTGTGACTGGCGGCGAAGGCGGCCTGCTGTTCGGGCGTGGCCTCGGTTTGGTATCTGTCTTTCCACTCGCCGTAGGGCATGCCGTAGACGATTTCGCGCCCCTCGTCTTTCGTCATCTCGATCCCGCGTTCGGTGGCGGCCTCCTGATACCAGCGCGACAGGCAGTTCCGGCAGAACCCCGAGAGGTTCATCATGTCGATGTTCTGCACGTCGGTGCGCTCGCGCAGGTGATCGCGCAGGCGGCGGAAGGCTGCGGCTTCGAGTTCGAGGCGGGTCTGATCGTCCATGGGTGCAAGTTCTCCTTTAGGGGAGAGATTGGCATCGGGCCACGCGAGGTCAAGGCGGAGGGGCACCGGGGCGCTAGACCACCGAGATTCCGAAGGTGGTGCCGCCACGGCCGTCGGCCTCGAAGTCGAGCCGGTGGCGCGCGGTCTTGCCGCAGCGGTCGAGCGTCCAGACTTCGGACCACTTGCCTTGCACGAGCCGGCCTTCGCGGAACATGTAAACCTCGTCTTCGGCGACGATGCGGGTGTCGACGACGCGCCGGCTGTCGCAGGTGGTATCCTGCAACGCGTCGAAGAACATGATGCTGCTGGCCACGTCATTGGCGAGAATCGCGGAGGTGGCAACTCGGGTTTCGCCGGGGAGCGGCGCGCCGGTAGCGTGCGGTGCGCCGGTACAGGCCGTCAGAGCCAGAAGGGCGAGGAGCGCTGCAGGGGCGCGCATGAGAGGTGCCATTGGGCTTGCCTTTCCCGGGTGTCGCTTTCGGGAAGTCTAGGGCAGGGCGGGCGGAGGGGGGTTGATCCGGCGCAATCGCCGGGCGGTTGCCGCGTCAGAGCCCCGCGCCGGTGCGCGCGCCTTCCAGAAGCGGCGCGAGGCGGGCGGCCCAGCGGGCCTGTTTTTCCGCGGTGTCGATCAGATCATGCCGGAGTTCGATCAGAACGTTGGGGCGGCCAGGGATCAGCCCGTGCCGGTCGATTGCATCGCCGGGGAGGTGGCCCGCATAGGGCTCGTTCTCGCCCACGACGAGATCGCCTTCGCCATAAAGCCGGTCGATAAAGGGGCGCGAGAGGCGTTCGTCGCGCGGATCGAACAGCACCCCCACGTGCCAGGGCCGCACCTGGCGGCCGCGCAGCTGGGGGGTGAAGCTGTGAACCGCGACCACGAGCGTGTCGCGGCGGCGCGCCGCAAGTTCGGCATAGGCCGCGTGGTAAGGCCGGTAGAAGGCGTTCAACCGCCGCTCGCGTTCCGTCTCGTCGATGTGGCGGTTGCCGGGCACGATGGTGCGATCGTAGACGCGCATGATCAGGGTCGGGTCGTCCTCCCCACGGTTCGGATCGATCACAAGGCGCGAGAAGCGCGAGAGAATCGCGGGGCTTCCCAGATGTTCGGCAAGGCCGCGGGTGACGCCGGCGGCGCCGACATCCCAGGCGATGTGGCGCGACATCTCTTCGTCGGACAAGCCCAGCGTGCCGCCGCCCACGCATGGCGGGACCCGGTTCGTGGCGTGATCGCAGGCGATGAGCCAGGGGCTTTGCCTGTCTGCGCCGATTATCTCGAAGGGCTCGTCACTCATCCTGCTGCCGTACGGTTCGTTCCCTCGTGACATATGCCACCTCGTTCGGGGACGCCAGTTGCCAGCGTTAGCGTTATCAGCGATAACGCTGCCGAGCATGTATTCGCGGGTTTGGTAAGGGACGAAACGGGCCATGAGACGACAGCGCAACATCAAGATCGTAGCGACCCTCGGCCCGGCATCGTCGGACCACAAGACGATCAAGGCGCTCTTCGAGGCGGGTGCGGACGTGTTTCGCTTGAACATGAGCCACGGCACCCACGAGGAGATCGCCGCGCGGCACGAGATCATCCGCAAGATCGAGGAAGAGGTCGGGCGGCCGATCGCGATTCTGGCGGATCTACAGGGCCCGAAGCTGAGGGTCGGCGCCTTCGAGGAGGACAGCGCCGAGCTTGAAGTGGGGCAGTCGTTCCGGCTCGATCTTGACGAGACGCCGGGGGATGCGACGCGGGTCCAGCTTCCCCATGAGGAGATCTTCCAGGCGCTGAAACCCGGGTCGACGCTTCTCGTCAATGACGGGAAGATCCGGTTGAAAGTGGAAAGCTGCGGCGAGGATCACGCCGATTGCACCGTGACGGTGGGCGGCACGATTTCGAACCGGAAAGGCGTGAACGTGCCCGATGTCGTGCTGCCGCTCGCTGCGCTGAGCGAAAAGGACAAGGCCGACCTTGAATTCGCCTGCGAACTGGGCGTCGACTGGCTGGCGCTATCTTTCGTGCAACGGCCCAAGGACGTGTGGGATGCGCGCGAACTGGCGAACGGGCGGGCCGCGATTCTGTCGAAGATCGAAAAGCCCGCGGCGGTGGATGCCTTCGACGAGATCCTGAAGGTGTCGGATGGAATCATGGTGGCCCGCGGCGACCTGGGCGTGGAATTGCCGGTGCAGAACGTGCCGCCGATTCAGAAACAGCTTGTTCGCAAATGCCGTGCAGCGGCGAAACCGGTGATCGTGGCGACCCAGATGCTTGAATCGATGATCGAGAGCCCGATGCCGACGCGGGCCGAGGTGTCGGACGTGGCTGCGGCGATCTACGAAGGCGCGGATGCGGTGATGCTGTCGGCGGAAAGCGCCGCCGGGCAATTCCCGATCGAGGCGGTGACGACCATGGACAACGTGGCGCGCGAGGTGGAGAGCGACCCGACCTATCGCTCGGTCATCGATGCGAGCCGGGGCGGGAAGCGTGAAACCTCGGCCGACGCGATCGTGGTGGCCGCGCGGGAAATCGCGGAAACCACTGATATCAGTGCGATCTGCTGTTTCTCGCAATCGGGGACCACGGCGCGTCTGATCGCACGGGAGCGCCCGCGCCCGCCGATCATCGCGATGACCCATATCCTGCCTTCGGCGCGGCAGCTTGTGCTGACCTGGGGCCTGCATTGCGTGCTGACGAACCGCCTGGAGCGGTTCAAGCAGGCGGTGGTGAACGCCGCGCGGGCGGCGCGGAAGGACGGGTTCGCCGAGGAAAGCGACCAGATCGTGGTGATCGCGGGCGTGCCGTTCAATGTGCCCGGATCAACCAATATCCTGAGGATCGCGCCTTGCGAGGAACGCCTGATCTTCTCGACCGATCCCGAGTGACGCTTCGGGCGCACGGGACGCGGGAATTGATCTGACCCCTGCCTTTCGGCTAATGTGCGCGCGCTGGAGGGGCGGTGAGTCCTGGAGCGTCGCACATGCGACCGGAGCATCTTTTCGTCCTCGGTGTTCTTTTCCTCGCAGCCTCGGTTCCGATGGTGATCGGGGCGTTTTCCTCGTCGAACCGTACCATGCGCGGGCCTGCAGCCTGCGCGGTTGCCGGTGGCATCCTTATCCTGTGGGCACAGGTGATCGGCCCCTCGGAGGGGTTTTCGGTGAATAACCTGCCGCGCTACGCGATGGACATGGTGGGGCTCGGCTAGGCTCGGGGCTGAGGGCGCAAGTTTTTGCTTGATGGTGGGCCGCGCGCGGCCTATACGGCGCCTTCGTTCGTGCGGCCGGCCGGAGTGGCATGCCGAGTCGCGCTTGAAACCGTTCGGAAGACAGGAGACGGAAATGCCCAAGATGAAGACGAAATCGAGCGCGAAGAAGCGCTTCAAGGTTTCGGCGACCGGGAAGGTCATCAGCGCCCAGGCCGGCAAGCGGCACGGCATGATCAAGCGGACCACGAAGTTCATCCGCAAAGCGCGTGGCACGACCACGCTCAGCGCCCCTGACGCGAAGATCGTCAAGGGCTTCATGCCTTACGACCGTTAAGAGGAGACCGGACCCATGGCACGCGTTACCAGCGGGAAAGTGACCCACGCCCGCCACAAGAAAGTGATCAAGGCCGCCAAAGGCTATTACGGCCGCCGGTCGAACGCCTTCCGCACCGCCACGCAGGCGGTGGACAAGGCCAACCAGTACGCCACGCGCGACCGCAAGAACCGCAAGCGCAACTTCCGCGCCCTGTGGATTCAGCGGATCAACGCCGCCGTGCGCGCCCATGACGAGGCGCTGACCTATTCGCGCTTCATCAACGGGCTGTCGCTGGCCGGGATCGAGGTGGACCGCAAGGTGCTCGCCGATCTCGCGGTGAACGAGCCTGACGCCTTCACGGCGATTGTCGACAAGGCGAAGGCCGCGCTGGGCTGAGCATAAGGGCCGGGGACCTCCCGGGCCTTCTTCCTTTCAGGTCAAGACCGAGAGATGCCCCGGATGGAGAGCCATGCGGGGCATGTTCCCGTGCGCCCGGTCAGGAACCGGGGGCTCTGCCCCCGGACCCCCGGGATATTTCCGGCCACATGAAGGGCAGTCAGGCTGCGTGGTGTTCGCCCACATGCACGGTTTCGCCGGCCATGATCTCGTCCTGGTAGGTGAGGGCAAGGCTGTGTCGGGCGGCATCGAGCCCTTCGTCCCAGCGGTGGGGCAGGATACGGGTGAGGCGGGCGCGGGCGATCTCGTCGAATAGCGCGCGGAATTCGGCCCGGCGCTGGACGAGTTCTGCCGGTTCGCGGCTGCCGCCGAGTCCGACACGGGGCAGGCCGACATCGTGAAGCGTCGAGAGGACGGTGTTCACAGTGGCTTCCGGATCGCGTGAGCGGTCGATCAGGTCGTAGAGACCTTCCCTGTAGAGCCCCATGTCGATCATCATCATCGCGCCGTCGTCGCGGGTGAGCGCGTGATCTTAGAGAAGCGCGTAATCCGCCGCACCCCGCGCGCGGTGGGTCTCGGCGTGGCGGCGGCGGGCGGCGGCGTCGAGTTCTTCGTAATCGCCGTACCAGCGCGGCAGGAGATACCAGCCATGGGCCCCGAGCGCTTCGGGATCGCCCGGATCGAGGCGCATGCGGAGCGCGAAGGCCCGGTTGAGCCCCTTTGTGTCGGTGCCGGTTCCCGCGAGGTGATCGTAGGCCAGCCCGGCGAGCAGCGGCGAATTCAGATCTTCGGCATCGAAGCCCGAAAGCAGGCCGCCGGCTGTATCGAACAGTTCCTGCATCGCCTGCATCTCTTCCTCGTCGGTCAGTTCCGACCAGGCATGGCCGCGGCGGGCCCAGCCAAGCTGCATCGCGAGGCCCGCGGCCAGCGCCGTCAGGGCGTAGCTGTCGGGGGCGTCGTCGGCGGCATCGAGGAAGGGTTCGATCACCGAGGCAGGGATGACGTCCTCGCCGCGCGACAGACGGTCGTCGAAATGCGTTTCGGCCTCTTCCTGGATTCTGTCCCAGATCGCCGCGATGGCGTGTGGGGCGAGGCGGGTGTCGTCCTTCGCCGCCATGCGGGCCTGATCGCAGCGGGTGACGAGGGTATCGAGCCCCGCCCAGTCTTCGGCATCGACGAGTACGAGGACGCGGGCGCGGAAGGCCTGGAGTTCCTTCGAGCTGGGATCGATCTCGGCGGTCTGGAGGACAAGCCGTTCGCTCAGCACCTCGGGCGCGAGGCGGTGCACCGGCGCCTGATCCTTCCGGTGGCGGCGGATGCGCAGGATCGCAAGCGGCAGGGCGATGGGCAGGAAGAGAAGACCGACCAGAAGCTTCACCGGCAGAGGCGCACGGAGGAAGAGTGAGATCAGGAACAGGCCGATGAGACGCATGGGGCACTCTCGAAATAGCTGGTTACACGCGCCCGAGTGTCTGACAGAAGAAGGCGGCGAAACTGTGCCCCGGTTGTGGACAATCCGGTGCAGGGGCGGCGCTCGGCAATTCTGCAACATCGCCTGCGGGAGCCATCCGTCTTGCAGCGCCCGGCCCCGCGGGGTAGCACGCAGGCCGAGCGAGATGACGGGGACCCGCTGGCGATGGACGACCTGAGAGACAAGTACCTGGGCCTGATCGGGGCCGCGGAGGACGAGGCGGCGCTTGAAACGCTGCGCGTGGATGCCGTGGGCAAGAAGGGCGAAATCAGCCTCAAGATGCGCGAGTTGGGGAAAATGAGCCCCGAGGAGCGGCAGGTGGCGGGCCCGGCGCTGAACGCGCTGAAGGACGAGATCAACTCGGCGCTGGCGGCGAAGAAGGCGGCGCTTGCGGATGCGGCACTCGATGCGCGGCTGCGCGAGGAGTGGCTGGACGTGACCCTGCCGGGGCGGACGCGGCGGCAGGGCACGGTGCACCCGGTGAGCCAGGTGACCGAGGAAGTGACGGCGATCTTCGCCGATATGGGTTTTGCCGTGGCCGAGGGGCCGCAGATCGAATCGGACGAACTGAACTTCGACGCGCTGAACATGGCGCCCGATCACCCCGCCCGGCAAGAGCATGACACGTTCTACATGAGCCTGCCCGAGGGGGCGAACCGGCCGCCCCATGTGTTGCGTACCCATACGAGCCCGGTGCAGATCCGCGCGATGCAGGCGCAGGGCGCACCGATCCGGGTGATCGCGCCGGGGCGGGTGTACCGCTCGGATTACGACCAGACGCATACACCGATGTTCCACCAGGTGGAGGGTCTGGCGATCGACCGCGACATTTCGATGGCGAACCTGAAATGGTGCCTCGAAGCCTTCGTGGCGGCGTTCTTCGAGGTGGACAGCGCGGAGTTGCGCTTCCGCGCCTCGCATTTCCCGTTCACGGAGCCGTCGGCGGAGGTGGACCTGCGCTGTTCCTGGGTGGACGGGCAGTTGAAGGTCGGTGAAGGCGACGACTGGATGGAGATCCTCGGGAGCGGCATGGTGCACCCCCACGTGCTCCGCTGGGGCGGGGTGGATCCGGATCAGTGGCAGGGCTTTGCCTTCGGGATCGGGATCGACCGGCTGGCGATGCTGAAATACGGGATCCCGGATTTGCGGGCGTTCTTCGACAGCGATCTGAGGTGGCTTCGGCACTACGGGTTCGGGGCGCTGGAGGTGCCGACGCTGCATGGGGGTTTGTCGCGGTGAGCGCGCGGGCGATCATTCCGTGACCTGACGCCGAATTGATCTGACACGCCCCGCCTGCTGCGGCTAGGAGGGGGGCATGCGGGTCTTCCTCTTCGTTCTTCTGCTCCTCGCCCGTCCGGCCCTCGCGGCGGAGGGCTGTCACGCCGATGTGACCTGCCAGTTGGGCGACCGGTCCTATCACGTGCTGACGCCCGATGGCTGGGACGGGGTGACGCCCCTGCCGGTTCTCATGCATTTCCATGGCTGGCAGCGGCAGGGGACGCTTATTGTCAAGCATCAGCGGATCTCCGGGGCGACGCGGCGGCGGGGGGTTCTTCTGGTCGCGCCGAACGGGGAGCGGAAGACGTGGGATTTCTGGCGGCCCGGGTCGAAGGACGTGGCCTTCGGGGCCGCAGTTCTTGAGGATGTGCGGAAGCGCTACCCGGTGATCGAGGATCAGATTTTCGTCTCCGGCTATTCCTGGGGGAGCAACATGGCGTGGCGGTTTGTCTGTGAGCGGGGCGAGGGGATCGCCGCGCTTCTGGCGATTTCGGGGACGCTCGACCAGGACGAGACGTGCGCAACCCGGCCCGGGGAGGTGCGGCAGGTTTACGGGCTGAACGATCAGGTGCTCGACTTCCCCTATGGACCGGGGGGCGACACGACCTGGCCCGTGAAGCTTTGGCGCGATGCCATGGGGTGCGGGGCGGGCGAGGCCCGGGGGCCGTGGCGGCAGGTCGAGTTCCTGACGCTGGAGCGGACCGTGTGGGAGGCGTGCGCGCATGGGCGGGTGAGCCTCGATATCCATCCAGGCGGCCATTTCATTACCCATGGATGGATCGCGCGGCAGCTTGACGAGCTTCTGGGATTGCCGCCCTCCTACCCCTGACGCCTTGCCCTTCGCGCCCGAATTTGAGATGTCGCGCGGAACCCTAATCCGCAAGGTGGCATAGGCCGATGAAATTCACCCTGTCCTGGCTGAAAGAGCATCTGGAGACCGACGCGTCGGTTGACGAGATCGCGGAGACGCTGACCGACTTGGGCCTCGAGGTTGAAGAGATCGAGGATCGGGCGGCCCGGCTGAAGGATTTTACCATCGGCAAGGTGCTGAAGGCCGAGAAGCACCCGGATGCCGACCGTCTGCGCGTGTGCCAGGTGGCAACGGATCAGGGCGAGAAGCAGATCATCTGCGGTGCGCCGAACGCGCGGGAGGGGATCACCGTAGTCGTGGCGCATCCGGGCGTCTACGTGCCCGGGATCGACACGACGATCGGGGTGGGCAAGATCCGCGGGATCGAGAGCCACGGCATGATGGCGTCCGAGCGCGAGATGGAACTGTCGGACGCCCATGACGGTATCATCGAACTGCCGTCGGGCGAAGTGGGCGAGCGCTTCATCGACTGGCTGGCCGAGCATGACCCGGCGAAGGTGGATCCGGTGATCGAGATCGCGATCACGCCGAACCGGCCCGATGCGCTGGGCATCCACGGCATTGCGCGGGATCTGGCGGCGCGGGGGATCGGCACGCTGAAACCGCTTGAAATAGAACCTGTTCCGGGGGCGTTTCCTTCGCCTATCGGTGTGAAGATCGACGCGGCCTTGAAGGCCGAAGGCTGCCCCCATTTCACCGGCCGGGTGATCCGGGGGGTGAAGAACGGCTCTTCGCCCCAGTGGCTTCAGGACAGGCTGAAGGCGATCGGCTTGAGGCCGATTTCGGCGCTGGTGGATATTACCAACTACTTCACCTTTGATCAGAACCGGCCCCTGCACGTTTTCGATGCAGACGTGGTGACGGGGGATCTGAGGATCTATCCGGCGGAAGGGGGCGAGACGCTCGAGGCGCTCGACGAGCGGACCTATGCGTTCGAGCCGGGGATGATGGTGATCGGGGACGACAACGGCCCCGAGAGCATTGCCGGGATCATGGGGGGCGAGCCGTCCGGTGTGACTGCCGACACAGTGAACGTGTTTCTCGAAAGTGCCTATTGGACACCCTCGGTGATCGCCGCGACGGCGCGGCGGCTGAAGATCAATTCCGATGCCAAGTACCGGTTCGAGCGGGGGGTGGACCCCCTGCATACGCTGCCGGGGCTCGAGGCCGCGACGCGGATGATCCTCGAACTCTGTGGTGGCGAGGCGTCGGAGATCGTGGTGGACGGTGCGCCCGTGGAGGCCCCGCGGGCCTTCCGGCTGGATACCGACCGGGTGACCTCGCTCGTGGGCATGGACATTCCGGCGGAGACGCAGCGCGGGACGCTGGAGGCGCTTGGCTTCCGGATGGAGGGCGACCAGGCGCACCCGCCTTCGTGGCGCCCCGATATCATGGGCGAGGCGGATCTGGTGGAAGAGGTGGCGCGGATCGCGTCGTTGACCAAGCTTGAGGCGAAGCCGATGCCGCGGGTATCGGCGGGCGTGCCGAAGCCGATCCTGACGCCCACGCAGATGCGCGAGACGGCTGGGCGGCGGGCGGCCGCCGCGCTGGGTTACAACGAGATCGTGAGCTACAGCTTCGTCGACGAGGCGTCGGCCGCGCTGTTCGGCGGCGAAGCGGCCTGCCGGCTGGAAAACCCGATCTCGTCGGAGATGAGCCATATGCGGCCGAACCTGATGCCCGGCCTTCTGGCCGCGGCGGCGCGGAACCAGGCGCGCGGGTTCACGGATTTCGCGCTGTTCGAGGTGGGGCCCGGGTTTCACGGGGCCGAACCCGGGGAGCAGCATCTGCTGATTTCCGGTATCCTGGTGGGGCGGACGGGGCCGAAGGACGTGCATGGCGCGTCGCGGCCGCATGACATCTATGACGTGAAGGCCGATGCGGAGGCGATCCTGGCCGCGATGGGGGCGCCGGCGAAGGTGCAGATCCTGCGCGGCGCGCGGGAGTGGTGGCATCCGGGGCGGCACGGTATGCTGTGCCTCGGCCCTAAGAAGGTGCTGGGCGTCTTCGGCGAACTGCACCCAAGGACGCTTCAGGCGATGGACGTGAAGGGCCCTGTCATGGGCTTCACCCTCTGGCCCGGCGAGATCCCGGCGGCGCGGTCGAAGGGCACGACGAAACCTGCGCTGGCCGCGAGCGACCTGCAGGCGGTGGAGCGGGATTTCGCCTTCGTGCTCGATACCGATGTGGCCGCACTTGATGTGGTGAACGCCGCCCAGGGTGCCGACAAGGCGCTGATCGGCGATGTGCGGGTGTTCGACGAGTTCGTGGGCGGGAGCCTTGGAGAAGGCAAGAAATCGCTTGCGATCACCGTCCGGTTGCAGCCGGTTGAGAAGACGCTGACCGACGAGGAGATCGAGGCGGTGGGCGCGAAGATCGTCAAGAAGGTCGGGAAGGCCACGGGGGGTGTGCTGAGAGGGTGACCCCCTAGGTACCTGCTGTTTTCATGTTTGGAGACGGATGGCGGCGGCGACGTCGTGGCCGGTGTTGACCGCGCGGTAGATCGGGAAGGGCCGCCGGGTTGAGAGATCGATGTCGCGGCGGAGCCAGGCGTTTTCCTCCAACGACCGAAGCGAGGTCGAGAGCGCGCGGTCGGTGATCGGGGTGAGCATCGTCTTCAGCGTCGAGAAGCGTTGCGGCCGGTCGGTTAGGGCGAGAATGGGCACCGTCCAGCTTCGGCGGAGGAGGGCGGGTTCGTCCGGGACCGCGTTCAGGATGCGGCGGGCGATGGCTGCGGCGGCGCAGCCCGCGGGTGTCAGGCGAAACTCGGGGCGCAGCGGGTGGCCGTGCCCGGGATTCCGTTCGAGAAGCCCCAGTTCCACGAGGTGATCGAGGCTCGCCGCGAAGGCGGTGCGCCCGGCATCGGTGGCCGCCAGGAGCGGCGCCTGCCGGCCCGGGAGGCCAGCCTCCAGCAGGGCCAGGATCTTCAGCGACCAGGCCCGGGAGGTAAGGTTGACAAGCGTTTTTATGTCCATAAAATATAGTTACTTTATTTTATGATATGAGGAAAGCCCCGGTGCCGCTTGTTTCCCTGGACACGACGATCACGCTCGCCCTTTCCGTTCGCGACCGTCGCGCGAGCGCGGCCTGGTATGCCGAGACGCTTGGCTTCGAGCTTCTGCACCATATCGACGAGGCGGGATGGAGCGAGATGCGCACGAAAACGGAGGGCGTGACCCTTGGCCTCGGCGAGCAGGCGGAGCCCGCGCCGGGGAATACCGTTCCGGTCTTCGGGGTGGCGGATCTTGCGGCAGCGCGGGCCGCACTTGAAGGGGCGGGGGTGCGATTCGACGGCGCGACCGAGACGATCGAAGGGATGGTGCGCCTTGCTACCTTCTATGATCCCGACGGCAATGCACTGATGCTGGCGGAAGACCTGACCGGGGGCTGAGAGACGGGGGCGCTGCCCCCCTCGCCCTGACGGGCGAGTCCCCCGGGATATTTCGGGCCACATGAAGCCCCGGGGTGGTTCTTTCCGCGCTGTGCCTTATGTGGCGGGAAAGAACAAAGGAGAGAACCCATGACGCTGAAGGTATACCTGTCGGGAGAGATACACACGGACTGGCGCGAGGAGATACGCGCGGGCGCCGAGGGGCTCGACGTCGCGTTCTGGGGGCCGGTGACGGATCACGATGCGTCGGACGATTGCGGGGTGCGGATCCTCGGAGAGGAGCCGTCGAAATACTGGCACGACCACAAGGGCGCGATGGTGAACGCGCTCCGCACGCGGAAGGGCATTCAGGATGCCGACATCGTCGTGGTGCGCTTTGGCGACAAGTACAAGCAGTGGAACGCGGCGTTCGACGCGGGCTATGCCGCCGCGCTGGGCAAATCGCTGATCATCCTGCATCCGCCCGAGCATCAGCATGCGCTTAAGGAGGTGGATGCGGCCGCGCTTGCAGTGGCCGAGGAGCCCCGGCAGGTGGTGGAGATCCTGCGTTATGTGCTGGACGGCACGCTGCCCGGGTGACGCAGCGTTTTCCCGCGTAAGGCCGGCGCGCGGCTTGTTAGGGCGGGGTTTTAGGTTCTATGCCTCCGGCGGGAGTATTTTCGCCAAACTGAAGGGCTGGGGCCAATGACCGATTATCCGCATCTTCTGGCGCCCCTCGATCTTGGGCATGTGACGCTTCGGAACCGGGTTCTGATGGGCTCGATGCATACCGGGCTGGAAGAGACCGGGGACTGGGGCCGGGTGGCCGAGTTCTATGCCGCGCGCGCGCGCGGCGGTGTCGGGCTGATGGTGACGGGCGGCATGGCGCCCAACCGCGAGGGCGGGGTGTTTCCCGGCGCGGCGGGCCTTTACTCAGCGGAGGATATCGCGAACCACCGGCAGGTGACGGACCGGGTGCATCACGCCGGCGGGCGGATCGCGATGCAGATCCTTCATGCCGGGCGCTATGCCTATGGGCCCGATTGCGTGGCACCGTCGGCGGTGAAATCGCCGATCTCGCCCTTTCCGCCGAAGGAACTCGACGAGACCGGGATCGAGAAGCAGATTGCCGATATCGCCACGGCCGCTGCGCGGGCACGCGAGGCGGGATATGATGGCGTCGAGGTGATGGGATCGGAAGGGTATTTCCTGAACCAGTTCCTTGTCCGGCACACCAACAAGCGCGAGGATCGCTGGGGTGGCGCTTACGAGAATCGCATGCGCCTGCCGCTGGAGGTGATGCGGCGCGTGCGCGGCGCCGTGGGAGACGATTTCATCGTGATCTACCGCCTGTCGATGATCGACCTCGTGCCTGAGGGATCGAGCTGGGACGAGGTGGTCACACTAGCGCGCGCGATGGAGACGGCCGGTGCGTCGATCCTGAACACCGGGATCGGCTGGCACGAGGCGCGGATTCCCACGATCGCGACAAGCGTGCCGCGCCGGGCCTTCACCTGGGTCACGCAGAAGCTGATGGGGGAAGTCGGGATTCCCGTAATCACATCGAACCGGATCAACACGCCGGAGGTGGCCGAAGCCGTACTGGCCGAGGGGTGCGCCGACATGGTGTCGATGGCGCGGCCCTTTCTGGCCGACCCCGATTTCGTGGCGAAAGCTGAAGCGGGGCGGGCCCGCGCGATCGCGCCGTGCATCGCCTGCAACCAGGCCTGTCTGGATCACACGTTTTCGGGAAAGGTGAGTTCCTGCCTTGTCAATCCGCGGGCCTGTCACGAGACAAAACTGGTCTATTCCAGCGTAAAGGAGCCGAAGCGGGTGGCCGTGGTGGGGGCGGGGCCGGCCGGGCTTTCGGCCGCGCTTGTGGCCGCCGAGCGGGGGCATCAGGTGGCGCTGTTTGAGGCGGCGGGGCGGATCGGCGGGCAACTGAACATGGCGCGGCAGATCCCGGGGAAGGAAGAGTTTCACGGGCTCGTCGACTGGTACGAGGGGCAGGTGGCCGAAGTCGGAATCGACCTGAAGCTGAACACCCGGGCCGATGCGGCGGCACTGTCGGGCTTTGACGAGGTTATCCTGGCGACCGGGGTTGTGCCGAGAGATCCGGGGATTCCGGGGCAGGAGGGCCCGAATGTCGCGAGCTACGTCGAGATTCTGACCGGGGCCAAGGCCGCAGGCGATCGTGTGGCGATCGTGGGCGCGGGAGGCATCGGTTTCGACGTGGCCGAATACCTCGTCGAGGATGGTCATGGCGTGACCGAGGATCTTGACGCCTGGTTGCGCGAATGGGGCGTGGCCGATCCCGGCGCGGCGCGGGGCGGGCTGGCGCCGGACGGGCCGAAACCGGCCCCGGCGGAGCGCAAAGTGACCCTGTGCCAGCGGAAAGAGGGCCGCCCCGGCAAGGGCCTTGGCAAAACGACCGGCTGGATCCACCGCGCGAGCCTTCGGATGAAGGGGGTGGAGATGGTGGGGGGGCTCAACTATGAGCGGATTGATGCAGAGGGGCTTCATGTCAGCTTTGGCGAGGGGCACGAACGGCCCACGGTGATCGCGGCGGACACGATCGTTCTTTGTGCGGGTCAGGAGCCCTATCGCCCGCTGAAGGACGAGCTTGAGGCGGCAGGCCGGCGCGTGCACGTGATCGGGGGCGCGGATGTTGCCGCCGAGCTGGATGCGAAACGCGCGGTCGACCAGGGGGCGAGGCTGGCGGCCAGCCTTTAACGTTTCGGAAAGCCAGTGTTTTCGGTGCGCGATCGGGCCCGGCCTTTGCCCCCATTGCCTGTTTCGGAACCCATAACGATCCTGAAGATACCAAACTATTGTCGGTCGCTGTCCGCATTGTCGCCCGATTTCACCTTCAGAAGGGCCGTTGTGGAGGGTACCGGTAAGCAAGGTGTTAAATGGACCGTTTGACCGAGATGGAAGCCTTCGCAACCGTGGTGGACCAGGGAGGGTTCACCGACGCTGCCAAGAAGATGGGTATTTCCAAATCCGCCGTGTCGAAGCATGTATCCTCTCTTGAGGCACGGCTGGGCGCACGGCTACTGAACCGGACGACGCGCCGGGTGAGCCCGACCGAGATCGGGTTGGCCTATTACGACCGCGCGCGCCGCGTCCTGAACGATGCCGGCGAGGCGGATGCGCTTGTCACATCGATGCAATCTGCGCCGTCGGGCCTTCTACGGATCTCCGTGGCGACCGACTTCGGCGTGAACCACCTGTCGCCGGTCCTGGGCGAGTTCCTGCAGGAGTTCCCCGACATCACGGTGAACATGGTGCTGAACAACCGCTATGTGGAGCTGATTTCGGAAGGGTTCGACATGGCCATCCGGATCGGGGAGCTGGAGGATTCGACGCTTCGGGCGCGGAAACTCTGCGAGACGACGAAGCGGATGATCGCGAGCCCTGAATATTTCGCGGAATACGGCCGGCCCGGAAAGATCGACGATCTGAACGAACACAAGCTGCTGCATTACTCGAACCAGTCTTCGGGCAACGTGTGGAAGCTGACCGCGCCTTCGGGCGAGAAGCGGCAGGTGCGGACGGCGGGCTGGCTGACGGTGAATGACGGCCAGTCGCTTCTCAATGCCGCGATCTCGGGGCTTGGGATCGCTTATCTGCCGAGCTTCCTCTATGCCGAAGCGCTGGAACAGGGGCTGGTCGAAGAGGCGATCCCGGATCTGCCCGTCGAGGTGCAGGGGATCTATGCGGTGTACCCGCCGGGCCGGTTCACCCAGCCCAAGGTGCGTGCCTTCATCGATTTCCTAGTGCATGCCTTTGCCGAGAAGGGCCCCGATCAGTGGTGATTAGGCTGAAATAGACACTGTTTTCGGGCGCCCGGGTGGCGCCCGAACTGTTTTGGGCGCTGGCTTTCGGCAGCGCCGTGCTGACGCTATTCTTTGGGGCAACGCGACGAGTTTGCGAAGGGATCGGCATGTCGAAGGAACATCTGGCGAAGTATTTGAATCTCGCCCTCGTGGTGGCCTTTCCGGTCGCGTGGTTCGCCCCCCTGATGCGAACCGGTCTGTTGCCGCAGTGGCAGATGCCGGGCTGGCTTGGGGGCAGCACGCTGTTTGCGCCGGATACGATCACGGTGGTGTCGGGGCTTCAGAAGCTGTGGGAGACGGATGTGTTCCTGGCCATAGCGGTCACGTTCTTTGCGCTGATGGCGCCGATGCTGAAATGCCTTGGCATGGGGCTGATCCACTTCAACCTGATGTCGCGGGCGACGCAGCCGGTGATCGCGGTGATGGGGAAACTGGCGATGGCCGATATTTTCATCCTCGCCCTCTACGTGGTGATCGCGAAGGGAATCGGGATCGGGCAGATCGAGGTGGCCTGGGGGCTTTACCTGTTCACCGCGGCCGTTATCGCGTCGCTGTTCGTCTCTTTTGTCGATGGATCGAAGGGGCCGGAGCGGCAGCGGGTGTGACGTGCGCCTGGCCCGATTTCCGGAATTCGGGCCGGAATAGACACTGTTTTCAATGCGCGTGTGGCTATTCGGCGGGTGCGTCCTCGATGCCGTCGGTGTAGTAGCTGACGGGCACGTCCTGCACAGCAGCGATCTTGATCAGAAGAAGACGCGGTACGGATCTGACGCCGGATTCGAAGAGTTGGATGTCGTGGGGTTCGATGAGAACGCTGTCTGCAAGTTCTGTCTGGGACATGCCCTGTTCCCAGCGGCGATGGCGCATGCGGCGCCCTATGTAGTCGTCTTCATTCATGGGGAAAGCAGTACTCAGCAATCGACGTATTGCCATGATAAGACATACTAATGGTGCATTAATCAAATAGATTTGGCACTACGGAGCGGAAAAATTACTTTACGTAGCGTCAGTGCGACGCAAGTAATCAGCCCCCGTGGGTGGCGGGGGCTGATTGCGTTCAAGCTTGATGGAACGTGGGGCGGGCCGTTTGGCAGAACGCCCGCTTAGGCGCGCTTATTCCGCGGCTTCTCCGACCCGGTAAACGGTTTGCGTCGGAAAGGGAATTTCGATGCCGCCGGTGTCGAGTGCCTCTTTCACCCTGCGGGTCATGTCGGTCTTGAAGCCCCAGAAATCCCCGGCGGCACACCAGACGCGTACGGTGAAATCGACCGAAAAATCGCCCAGGTTCGTCACCTGGATGAAGGGTTCGGGTTCCGCCCTGGCGCGCGGGTCAGAAATGATCGTATCGAGGATGATCTTTTCGGCCTGAGCGAGATTGGCGCCGTAGCTGACGCCGAACACCCATTCGACCCGGCGTTCGGGATAGGCGGAGTAATTGGTGATCGTGTTGCCCCACACGTTGGCGTTGGGAATGATGATCTGCACGTTCGAGAGATCCGAGAGCTCGGTGAAGTTGAGCGTGATGTCCTTGACCGTGCCCATCTGGCCGTCGATCACCACGAAATCACCGACCTTGAAGGGCCGGAAGAAAACGATCATCACGCCCGCCGCCACGTTCGACAGCGTGCCCTGAAGCGCAAGACCAATGGCAAGACCCGCGGCACCGATGACGGCGACGACCGAGGTGGTGCGTACCCCGAAGGTGTTGAGGATGATGAGGGCGGTAAGGCCCAGGATCACGTAGCGCGCGATATTGCCCAGAAAGCTGAACAGCGTGATGTCGAGGTGTCGGTTGCGCCCGCCGATGCTTCGGATCCGGCGGCTGATCCAGCCCGAGACGAAGAGGCCGATCAAGAGGATCGCAATGGCCGCAACGATATTGCCCGTGAGATCTAGGAGGTATTGCACCGACAGAAGCTCGCGCAGCGAGGTGCCGAGGATGTCGGTGTTCAGAACTTCGTTGACGACATCGGAATTCATGCGAGGGCGTCCATGCGCTTGGCCAGGGTGATGTCGAGGTCTGTCAGCCCGCCCGCGTCATGGGTGGTGAGCGTGACGGTCACGCGGTTGTAGACGTTCGACCATTCGGGGTGATGGTTCAGCTTCTCGGCATGAAGCGCCGCGCCCGACATGAAGGAAAAGGCGCGCACGAAGTTCTTGAAAGTATAGTCCTTCGTGATCGCGTCGCGGCCCGTATCGAGTGACCAGCCCGCCTTTTCCAGCACCGCGAGATGCTCGGCGCGTTCGGCCTCTGTGAGTTTCTCTGCCATCAATCCTCCGACGTTACCTTTCTGAACGGTCCGTAGCTTGTCAGGACCTCGATTTCCTCATCCGTGGCGGAGCGTTCCGCCTCCAGATACTGTTCCACCGCGCGGGCGAAGCCCGGGTCCGCCACCCAGTGCAGCGAATGTGTGGCGACTGGCATGTAGCCGCGGGCGAGTTTGTGCGCACCCTGCGCCCCGGCTTCAACCCGTTTCAACCCATGGGCGATTGCGTGGTCGATAGCGCGGTAGTAGCAGGCCTCGAAGTGCAGGCAGGGATGATCCTCGACCGCGCCCCAGTAGCGGCCAGACAGCGTTTCGCGCCCGATGAAGTTCAGCGCGCCCGCAACGGGGCGGCCCTCGCGAATGGCGAGGACGAGGAGCATGTCCTCCCGCATCGTTTCGTGTGCGATGTCGAAGAACCGGCGGGTGAGGTAGGGCGTGCCCCACTTGCGCGCGCCGGTATCCTGGTAGAACTGCCAGAAACTGTCCCAGTGCTCCGGGCGGATGGCGTCGCCCGTCAGCGAGACGATCTCGCCCCCAAAGGCGTTTGCGGTGGCGCGTTCCTTGCGGATGTTCTTGCGCTTGCGGGAGGAAAGATTGGCGAGGAACGCGTCGAAATCGTTGTAGCCGATGTTTTCCCAATGAAATTGCTGGGTGGTGCGGCGCATGAGGCCCATGACCTCTCCCGCGATCGCCTCGTCTTCGGTGCAGAAGGTGGCATGGACGGATGACAGCCGGTTGTCCGAGGCGATGCGGATCGCCCCTTCGATCAGCGCGCCCATGGCCGTGGCCTCGTGACCCGGGCGGGCAAGGAAGCGGCGACCGGTGGCGGGCGTGAAGGGCACGGCGATCTGGAGCTTGGGGTAATAGCGCCCGCCCGCCTGTTCGTAGGCATGGGCCCAGTTGTGATCGAAAATGTATTCGCCCTGGCTGTGGCCCTTGGCGTAAAGCGGCGCAACGCCAATCAACACACCGTCTTGGCGGGCCGCGAGGTAGCGGGGTTGCCAGCCCGTGCCGGTGCCGACGGAGCCGGACGCCTCGAGCGCATTAAGGAAGCGGTGGGTGGTGAAGGGATCGAGCGGGCGGCCGCCATCGGCGGCTTCCGGGCAGGCGCAGGCATCCCAGTCGCGTGCCGGGATCTCGGCCAGGGAGCCGAACGCTTCGATTTCAAGGGTTGCCTGGGTCATCGGGCCTGTCGCTGCCTTCAGCCCTAACACTTGGGGTCGCCGGAGGCGAGGTCAAGCGGCAGGGAACGGGGCCAGGTAGCCTTCGAAGGTGATGTTGTGGGCGACGCGGCGTGCGCGGGCCTCGGCCTCGAGGGATTTCACCGTCCAGCACAGGATCTTCGCGCCCTCGGATTTCAGGCGGGAGACGACGGGGGAGGTCAGATCATCGACATCGTGGCTGATGAAGCCTGCACCCACCGGCCCGTAATCGCGCATCTCGGTGAGATGGGCGAGGCGATCCTTTGAGACCGGGCCCCAACCGGTTGCCGCGAAGTTCTGGGTGGTAAGGCCGCGCGGCAGATCGGGCGCAAGATCCCGCATGGCGCGGACGCTTTCGGGGTTGAAGGACATCACCGCGATCATCGCGCCATCGGGAGCGGCGGCGCAGGCCGTTGCCGTAGCCGCCTCGAGCACGCCGGTGTCTGTGCCAAGCGTGCCGGACTGATCCTTCAGTTCGATCAGTAGCGGCGTGTGAGTGCCGACGAGCGCGAGAATGTCCGCCAGCGTCGGGATCGTTTCGCGTGGCCCGCCGCCGGCGAGGCGGATCTTCGCAAGATCCGCCGCCGTGCGTTCGCGGACGAGGCCGGTTTCGCCTGTCAGCCGCTCAAGCTTGTAGTCGTGGAAGACCATGGCCACGCCGTCGGCGGAGAGTTGCAGATCGATCTCTATGCCATAGCCGGCATCGATCGCGGCGCGGACGGCGGCGCGGGAATTCTCGGGCCGGCCCGCCGCCGTGTCGTGCAGGGCGCGGTGGGCCAGCGGTTTCCGAAGGAAGGCGTCGGGAAGCGGGATCATTCGACTTCGAAGATGCCTTCGATTTCGACCGCGACGCCGAAGGGCAGGGATGCGGCGCTGACGGCGGACCGCGCATGGCGGCCCGTATCGCCCAGAAGCTCGACCATAAGGTCGGAGGCGCCGTTGATCACCTTGGGCTGATCGGTAAAGCCCTGGGTCGAGTTGACGAAGCCAACGAGCTTCACGACGCGGCGCAGTCGGCCCAGATCGCCGTCGCAGGCCGCGCGGACCTGGGAGAGGAGCGAAAGCGCACAGGCCTCGGCCGCCTTTGCGCCGTCTTCAACCGACATGTCGTCGCCCAGCTTGCCGGTTATCAGCGCGCCGTCCCGTGCGGAAACCTGGCCCGACACATGGACGAGGTTGCCGGTGCGCACGAATGGCACGTAATTGGCGAGCGGTGCGGTGGCCTCAGGCAGGGTGAGGCCGCGTTCGGCAAGCCGCTGGTCGATTTCGGATGTCATGAATAGCCTCCCTCGGATCGTTAAGGGCCTACCTATTGTGCATTCGACCCCTTTGAAAAGCAGAATGATGGCGGCGCGCGGCTGTGGCACCGGTGCCGCCCGTTAAGGCTGTTTCGAAATCGTCACAATTTGGACATCGGCATATCCATACCGATGTGTTTTTCTCTCCGAACGCTTATGTGGTATCCCCAAGAGATAGAGCCGCGTCCCCCGGCAGAAAGACTTGAACATGTGGCAGTTTTCGAGACATTTCGCGCTTGTTGCGGGCGTATGCGTCGCCTTGTCGGCCTGTTCTGTGCCCGACGAGCCGGTGGACATACATGACCCGTACGAGGCGACGAACCGGAAAATCCACAAGTTCAACCTAGGCCTCGACCAGGCCGTGGTGCGCCCGACTTCGACGGCCTATGGCGTGATCGTGCCGAAACCGGTGCGCACGGGTGTATCGAACTTCGCCAATTACATCGATACGCCGCGGTTCATCGCCAACGACCTTGCGCAGGGCAACGTGCGCGACGCGGGGCACAATTTCGCGCGATTCGTCATGAACACAATTTTCGGGCTGGGCGTTCTCGATCCGGCGAGCGAGGCGGGCCTTGAGAGCCGCCGCACCGGGTTCGGCGAGACGCTGCATGTCTGGGGCGCGCGTGAGGGCGCCTATATCGAACTTCCCGTATTCGGCGCTTCGAACGAGCGGGATGCGGTGGGAACGGTCGTCGATTTCATCTCGAACCCGATTTCGGGTACGCTGAACGGGGATGCTGAGCTTATCCCCCCAAGCGCCAACGTGATGGACCGGCTGGGGGCGCGGTACGAGTTCAGGGGCACAATTGACGCGCTTCTTTACGAAAGCGCAGACAGCTATGCGCAGACGCGAAACCTTTATCTGCAGAACCGCCGCTTCGAGCTTGGAAGCGACAGCGGGGCAGAAGGTGACGTGTTCGGCGACATCTATGGAGAGTAAGTTGAACAGACGTGATGTGATCCGCGCCGGTACGGCGCTTGCCGCGATGGTTGCGGCGCCCCGGGCCTTTGCGCTGAACGATGCCCAGGCTGCGGCGCTGGTGAACCGGGTGGTTGCGGAAATCAACGGGATCATCAATTCGGGCCGGTCGGAAAGTGCGATGCTGGGACAGTTCGAACAGGTGTTCCGGCGCTATGCCGATGTGCCGAACGTGGCGCGGGCGACGCTGGGGCCGGATGCGCGATCGGCCAGCCAGTCGCAGCTGAATGCGTTTTCCGAGGCGTTCGCCGTCTATCTGTCGCGCAAATACGGGCGGCGGTTCCGCGAATTCATCGGCGGCGAGATCCAGGTGATCGGCGCAAAGCAGGTGAAGCGTTGGCACGAGGTTGAAACAGTTGCGAAGCTGCCGGGGCAGGCACCGTTTTCGGTGGTGTTCCGGGTTTCGGACCGGTCGGGGCGCGACCTGTTCTTCGATATCGTGATCGAAGGGATCAGCCTTGTCAGAACCGAACAGACCGAGATCGGCGCGATCCTCGACAAGAACAGGGGCAGCATCGACGGGATGATCCAGGATCTGCGGCGGCGGAGCTGACGCTCCGCTTTTCCCCGGTCTGACCACCCGTCAGTTGCGGCGAAACAGCTCTCCCAGCACATCGAGCAGGATCTGTTCGACGACGTTATCGGTTTGCGGCTGGCGCCGTTCCGTCTGACCGCGGCGCAGCCTGTCCTGCGCAGAGGTGCCCCTATCGTTTCCGCTGGCGACCTGGCGCGAGGGTTCGGGGGCCGTCATCGGCAAGGGTTTCGTCGGCATGCCCTGGTGGATGCCGGCCATGGCTTCGCGGAAGATCTCTGCCGGAAGACCACCGCCAGTGACACCGGTGAGCGGCGTGTTGTCGTCATAGCCCATCCAGACGCCCACCACGTAATCGGCCGAAAACCCGATGAACCAGGCGTCACGCTGGGCCTGGGTGGTGCCGGTCTTGCCCGCAACCGGGTGGCCGCCGACCTGTGCGCGGGTGCCGGTGCCGGTGAGCACGGTCTCGCGCATCATGTAGACAAGCTGGCGCGCCGCACGCTGGGAAATCACGCGCTCCTGCACCCCGCCTTCCTGGCCGATGATCGGGGTTGGATCGCCCTTGATCCGAAGGTCGATCATTCCGTAGGGCGTCACCGCCGAGCCGCCGTTCAGGATGCCCGCATAGGCCCCCGTCATTTCAAGCAGGGTCGATTCCGAGACGCCGAGCGCCAGCGCCGGGCCGTCGGCCAGATCGCTTTCGATGCCGAAGCCTTCGGCGATCTTGCGGACGTTTTCACGCCCCACGAATTCCGAGATCTTCACGGCCGGGATGTTCAGCGAATGGGCAAGCGCATCGGTCAGCGTGACCCGGCCCTTGTAATCGCGGGTGTAGTTCTGCGGGCTCCAGGGCCCAGAGCCGGGGATGTCGATGGTGAGCGGTTCGTCCACCACGATATCGTTCGGGCTGTATCCCAGATCGAGGGCGGCGGCATAGACGAAGGGCTTGAAGCTTGATCCCGTCTGGCGCTTGGCCTGGATCGCGCGGTTGAACTGGCCCGCGACTCCCTTGAACTTGCGCCCGCCGACCATGGCGCGCACGGCGCCGTCCGATGACATCACGACGATGGCGGCCTGGGCCTTCGAGCCGGGTTTCACCTTGGTTTCGAAGATCGATTGCAGGGCCTGTTCGGCGGCGGTCTGGATCCGCTGATCGAAGGTGGTGTGGACGATCACGTCTTCGGTCGTCTCGCGGGTGAGGAAGCTCGGGCCCTGTTCCATCACCCAGTCGGCGAAATAACCGCCCGCGCGGCGTTCGGCGGCTTCGGAAAGTTCGGCGGGGCGGGCGCGGGCCGTGCTGGTCTGTTCGGCTGTCAGGTAGCCCTGATCCTCCATCAGCCCCAGGATCACGTTGGCGCGGTCCTGGCTGCGTTTGAGGTTGGCGGTGGGCGCATACCGGGTGGGCGCGACGAGGAGCCCCGCGAGCATCGCGCTTTCGGAGGGCGTGACCTCGTTGGCGGATTTTCCGAAGTAGCGTTGCGAGGCGGCCTCGAACCCGCGGGAGCCGGCGCCGAGATAGGCGCGGTTGAGGTAGATCGTAAGGATTTCGTCCTTCGAGTAGCGGGTTTCGAGCGCGAGGGCATAGATCGCCTCGAACGCCTTGCGCTGGATCGTGGTGCGGCGGCAGTCGGCCTCGAACTCCGCCTCCGTCATGCCGGCGGAGGGATCGTATTCGGTGCCGAGGCAGAGGAGTTTCGCCACCTGCTGGGTGATCGTGGAACCGCCATGGCCCTGAAACGGCCCGCGCCCTTCGCGCAGGTTGATTCGGATCGCCGAGGCGATTCCGCGCGGCGACAGGCCGAAGTGGCGGTAGAAGCGCTTGTCTTCGGTGGCGACGATCGCGTTCTTCAGGTGGGGCGAGACGGTATCGGCCGTGATCTGGCCGCCGAACTGTTCGCCGCGCCAGGCAAAGACCTGTTCGTTGCGGTCGAGGATGGTGACGGAGCCGCGCGCGCGGGCGTCGAGCAGGTTCTGGACCGGCGGCAGTGTCATCGCGTTGTAGCCCACGACGAGCGCGAGGATCACGGCGGCGAGCACGCCGACACGGATGAAGAGCCGCATGAAGATGCGGAACAGCCAGACAAAGGGCCTGAGAAGAAGCGGCGTGCGGCGCGCCGGCTTCCTGCGCCGGGTGCGCTTTGTCTTCGCCGGTTTCTCCGCCTTGGGAGGCGTCTTGTAACGACGCTCCGCCTTCAGCGGCGGTTTCTGTCCGCGAGCCATGTCTGCTTACCTGCCCGTCTGCTTACGCATTTATTGCACCCATCATACGCCCGTCTCACATGGATGTGGACCGGCCATTCCGCCAGAGGGCGATTCTTAATCGATTAAAATTTAAGCAATGCACTCAATTTGTGCAAAAATTGTGCAACTCGCTGAGTTTGGGCTGCTATTTCAGGCCCCGATTTCTTGAGTTGGCGCCGCCATACGTTCCTTTTCCCGCATGTAACACCGCGGGGGTCCTCCCGCAAAACGGAAGGGGATGCATGTGAAACTCATCATCGCAGCAATCAAGCCGTTCAAGCTCGAAGAGGTGCGCGAAGCGCTCACCTCCATCGGGGTACGCGGCATGATGGTCACCGAGATCAAAGGCTTCGGCTCGCAGTCGGGGCACACGGAAATCTATCGCGGCGCGGAATACGCCGTGAACTTCGTGCCGAAGGTCAAGCTTGAGATCGTCGTATCCGAGAGCATGGCCGAACAGGTTGTGTCGACCATCGCGAGCACTGCCAAGACCGACAAGATCGGTGACGGCAAGATCTTCGTTCTGGACGTCGAAAGCGCCATGCGGGTGCGGACCGGCGAAACCGACGCCGACGCGCTCTGACGCGGGCAGAAGCAGATCCAAAGGGGACTATCACCTATGAAACTCTCGAAATTTATCGCAGCCAGCGCCGTGATGGGGGCCGCCCTTGAGCCCGCCGTCGCATATGCGCAGGAGGCGGCGGCGCCGGGGTTCGACGAGATCGGCCCGTACATCATGACCACCCTTTTGTTCCTCGTGGGTGGTTTCCTCGTGTTCTGGATGGCAGCGGGCTTTGCGATGCTCGAGGCCGGGCTGGTGCGTTCGAAGAACGTGACGATGCAGCTGACGAAGAACATCGCGCTCTTCTCGATCGCGTCGATCATGTACTGGCTGATCGGTTTCAACCTGATGTACCCGGGCGACGGCTGGATCATGGCCGGCTGGGTCGGGCCATTCTTCTCGCCCACCTCGCTTGAGCCCGTCGGGCTTGATGCCGCGGATGCCGCGCTCGACTACGCCTCTGTTGGATCGGATTTCTTCTTCCAGCTGATGTTCGTCGCCGCCACCGCCTCGATCGTGTCGGGTGCGCTGGCCGAACGCATCAAGCTGTGGCCGTTCCTCGTCTTCGTCGTGATCCTGACGGGTATCATGTACCCGATCTCGGGTTCCTGGCAGTGGGGCGGCGGCTGGCTGTCGGAAGCGGGCTTCTCCGACTTCGCCGGTTCGACGATCGTGCACTCGGTCGGTGGCTGGGCGGCGCTTGCCGGTGCGATCATCCTCGGCCCGCGCCTTGGCAAGTACAAGGACGGCAAGGTGTTCCCCTATCCCGGTTCTAACCTTGCGCTCGCCACGCTCGGGACTTTCATCCTGTGGCTCGGCTGGTTCGGCTTTAACGGCGGTTCGCAGCTTGCGGCCGGCACCGTGGGCGACATCACCGACGTGAGCCGCATCTTCTCGAACACCAACATGGCTGCGGCCTCGGGCGCCGTTGCGGCGCTGATCCTGACGCAGATCATGTACAAGAAGGCGGACCTTACGATGGTTCTGAACGGCGCGCTGGCCGGCCTCGTATCGATCACCGCCGAGCCGCTGGCGCCCACGCTTTTCGGTTCGCTCTGGATCGGTGCGATCGGCGGCGTGATCGTGGTGCTTACTGTGCCGATGCTCGACAAGTTCAAGATCGACGACGTCGTCGGCGCGATCCCGGTGCACCTCTTCGCAGGGATCTGGGGCACCATAGCGGTCGTCTTCTACAACAGCGATGCCAGCCTCGTGACGCAGATCACCGGCATCATCGCCTACGGTGTCTTCACCTTCGTCGTTTCGCTGGTTGTCTGGATCATCCTGAAAGGGATCATGGGCATCCGCGTCAGCGAGGAAGCCGAGATGCAGGGCCTCGATACCAGCGAGCTTGGTATGGAAGCCTACCCCGACTTCACCAAAGGCTGATCACCCTTCCTGTCAGTCTTTATCGTGCAACTTGCCCGGGCGTTCGCGCCCGGGTTTTTTTTCTGCTAAGAGGGATCGTGGGGCAGCGACAGGACGACACGATGAGGGACATTCTGGACATTTGCGGCGATCTGCCGGTCGAGACATTTCAGACCGGCGACGTGCTGATGGAAGAGGATGTGGTGGCCGATCGCCTTTACATATTGATCGAAGGCGAGGCCACTGTACGAAAGGGCGGAACCGAGGTGACCCGGGTCCGGGAACCCGGCGCGGTGTTTGGCGAAATCTCGGCGCTTCTGGCGGTTTCGACGACCGCGGAGGTCGCGGCGGCGACGCCCGTGAAGGCCTACAGGGTGGAGCGGGCCGGGGAGTATCTGAAGAACAACCCCGAACTTGCCCTGCACACCGCGCGCATTCTTGCACGACGGCTGGTGGATGCGACGTCCTACCTCACGGACATGCGGCGGCAGTTCGAAGGGTACACCAATCATTTCGGGATGGTGGACCAGGTGCTGGATACGCTGATGCAGCAGCAGGAACGCTGGCCCGACGTGCGGCCGGAACCTAAGCCTGGGGACGAGCGGCTGTAAGCCAGTCTGGCGTGCCTTCGCGCAGGTGCCCGTTGCCGGACAGCGACATGGTTTGCACCCCGGCGATGGAGAACCACACGGCTTCTGCCGCGTCGGTGTCGTAGATGATGCAGGCCGGTGCATCGCCCGGCTGTTGCCCCATGTTGAAGACCCAGGTGCCGTTCAGTTGATCGACCCATGACCCACCATTGGCGAAGGGCGCCTGGTGCACATGTCCCGACAACACGGCATCCGGCCGGTAGCGATCGATCCAGTCTACGAGATTGCCATCGCCGTAAAACCGCGTGCCGTTCCACGCCACCTTGACGCCTGCAGGCGGTGCGTGGTGGAGCCAGATCCACTTGTCGCTGCGCTTCTTGTGATCTTCGGCGAGCTGCTGGGCGATGCGGTTGCGCGTCAGGCGCCCATCCCACCAGGGCAGAACGGAAAAGAGCGTATCGCCGATTTCCACACAGCTTTTGTCCGGGACAACGTCGATTTGCGCCAGCGGCGGAATCCAGTGGGCGACGTTCTCGCCAAATTCGTCGGGCCCCGTCAGGTCGTGATTGCCCGAACAGACGAGGACGCGTGTCTTCTGCGCCATGGCCGCGAGGTATTTGCGGATCACGACGATCTGCGCCGCGGGCGGTACGTGGCCGGGATCCTCGATCAAATCGCCGGTAATGCAGATGGCGTCGAAATCCTCTGCGACCGAAGCGATCCAGTCGAACTGCTTCAGCGCATAGTGAATATCGGCGACATGGAGCAGCCGCATCTGTCCCCCGGGGTTCTCGTTCGTGAGTTATCTCATCCCTTGGCACAAGTGTGACGTGTGGAATGGCGGCGTCAACCCGTCGAATTTTTAACGCATTTTTCCGTGAGCATGCCGTCCGGGGGTTTCGGCGGATGCAAGGAGTGCGGGCCGATGACCATGATGAGCCCCGTGGAAAATTTCGGGTACCAGGATTTTCTGCTGGTGGAGGCGTCGCAGGAAATGGTTCTGCGGGCGCTAGCAGAAAGCCTTGCGGACGCTGAACCGTGGGGCGGCGGGTTCGATCCGGAAAACCACAAACCCTCCCTCTTTTTTCGCCTGCTGATGCGGATCATGGGGATGCGGGCAGCCGACGGGCCGTGGAACAACCCGATGGCGGGGATGTCGCCCGATCCCGATATGGTGGGGCGGCTCGACGTCCACATGATGTTCACGGGTGCCGAGGCCGAGGGGGCGCCGCTCACCCGGGATGCGCCGCCCGCCAACGCCGGGTTCGGCGGCTTTGCGGCCGATTTCGACGATCTTCGGATATCCCGCGTGACCGGTCATGCAGACCTGACGGTGGTGGAGATGCGTGAGATGGCCTCGGGGATGAGCATGACGGCCTTCGGGGTGTCCTCCGTGCTTTCCGGGGCGGATGTGCTTTATTTCCGGCGCTCGGGAGAGGCGGCCGCAGAGAAGAATTACGACTTCCACCTCTACCGCGACGGTGACGTTGTGCGGCGTGTTCTATGTCACGCGACCTGGGCGGGCGGAAAAGAGGACGGCGCGTGGTGGGAAGGGATCTCGGACGGCGCGGTGACGCGCTATGAGCCTGCGGGGCTTTATGTTGGGGCCGGTGAAGCCGATCTTCTCGACAACAGGAAAATCGACGCGATCCTTGGAACGCTTGGTCTCACTGCCACGCGTCTTTTCGGGCCGGACGGGCGCGAGGCCCCGGTTCTCTTTGCAAAGCGGGCGGGCGGGGCGCCCTTGCCCCGCTAACGCGCCGCGCCGGGGTCAGACCCCGGCGGCGACGATCGCCTCGGCCAGGATCGGCACGGTGCGGGCGTTGAGCCCCGCGACGTTGATCCGGCTGTCGCCCACCATGTAGATCCCGTGGCTTTCGCGCATGGCCATGACCTGTTCTGGCGTCGCGCCGAGGCGCGAGAACATGCCCCGGTGATCCTTGATGAAATCGAAGCGGTCGGAATTCGTGCGCTGGCGTAGTTCGGCGGCAAGATCCTCGCGCAGCTTCAGCATGCCGAGGCGGACCTCTTCAAGCTCGGCCCGCCAGTCGGTGCGCAGCGCGTCGTCGTCGAGGATCATCTGGACGAGCCGCGCGCCATGGTCGGGCGGGAAAGAGAAGTTCTGGCGGTTCAGGAAGCCAAGATTAGCCTGCGTGATCTTCGATGCCGCCGGCGTTTCGGATACCGCAATCAGGATGCCCGTGCGTTCCCGGTAAACGCCGAAGTTCTTCGAACACGAGGCCGCGATCAGAAGTTCGGGCAGGCGGGAGGCGAGAAGACGGGTGCCCAGCGCGTCTTCCTCCAATCCGTCGCCGAAACCCTGGTAAGCGATATCGATCATCGGCGTCGCGCCGGTTTCGGCCAGGATGTCGGCGACCGTGCCCCATTGGTCCGCCGTCAGGTTGGCGCCGGTCGGGTTGTGGCAACAGCCGTGAAGGAGGACGAGATCGCCTTTCTTCGCGCGCTTCAGATCCTCGGCCATTGCGTCGAAATCGACGGCGCGGGTAGCATTGTCGAAATAGCGGTATTCCACGGTCGGCAGGCCGAGGTATTTCAAGATCGAAACGTGGTTCGGCCATGTGGGCGCGGAGACGTGAACTGTGACGCCGGGATTGGCGAAGCGGGCCAGTTCGAAGGCCTGCCGGCAGGCCCCCGTGCCGCCCGGCGTGGCCGCCGAGGCCAGCCTGTCGCCCGCGACACTGTCGGCTAGGATCAGGGTGCGCATCGCGCTGTTGAACGCGCCGTCGCCCAGAATGCCCACATAGCTTTTAGTTGTCTCGGCCTCCCAAAGCTGTTTCTCGGCCGCCTTGATCGCGCGCATCACCGGGGTGTGCCCGTCGGCATCCTTGTAGACGCCCACCCCGAGATCGACCTTGTTGTCGCGCGGGTCGTCGCGGAACAGCTGCATCAGTTCGAGGATCTTGTCGGCGGGTTGCTGGTTCAGGTGTTCGAACATGGCGTTGTCTTTCAGTCGGGGATCAGGGCCAGGTTGCGGGGCCGTTTGAGGATGCGTTTGAAGGTTTTGCGGTGCTCGGGGGTGAACCCGTTCTTCTGATAGGTCTGAAGCGCACGTGGGTGATCGAGCGTGCAGGTATTGACGGTAAGCACGCGCAGGCCCTCGCGCTGCCAGGCAGTGAGGATCGCGGTGCGCAGGAGAAAGGTGCTGAGCCCCTTGCCCACGGCCTCGGGCACAAGCCCGAAATAGGACAGGTCGGTGACTTCGGGGCTGCGCGCATCGAGAAGGAAGAAGCCCTGCGGCCAGCCGTCGCCCATCAACGTGAAGAGATCGACCTTGTCTTCGCCGAGCCAGGATTGAAGTTCCTGGGGGTCGCGGTCATGTGCGTCTTCCCAGGCGTAGTGGCGGCCCACCGCGTCGTAGAGCGACAGGAAATACCAGCGCGGCGGCTTGACGGCATGCAGGAGCGAGGCGGATTGGTTCGCGGGCAGATGCGGCCAGTCGTAAGACGGGCGCTCCGTCATCTGAAGCCAGGTGACGGTGTAGCCGACCTCGGTTCCCGCGGGCTGAATGGTCATCCCGTGGCAACTTTCAGGTCGTCGTATTTGCCCCATTCGGACCAGGATCCGTCATACAGAGCCTTGCGGTCGACCCCGAGGCGTTCGAGCGCGAGGAAGATGATCGCTGCCGTGACACCGGATCCGCAGGTGGTGATTACGGGTTTCTTCAGGTCGACGCCGGCGGCGTCGAAAACTTCGCGCAGCTCTGCCTTCGTCTTCATCGTGCCGTTCTCGTTCAGAAGCGTCTTGTAATAGACGTTCTTCGAATTCGGGATGTGACCGGCGCGCAGGCCCGGGCGGGGATCGGGTTCTTCCCCCGAGAAACGGCCCGGGGAGCGGGCGTCGAGTATTTCGTGATCGGCGAGTTTCGAGGCATGTGCCACCTGGGTGACGTCGACAACGAGGTGGTTTTGCAGGCTGACCGTGATGTGGCGGTCGCGCATGACGGGGGGCATATCCTCGATCGGGTGACCTTCGGAAAGCCATTTCGGCAACCCGCCGTTCAGCACGGCGACATCCGTCTTGCCCATCAGGCGGAAAAGCCACCAGACGCGGGCCGCCGAGAAAAGGCCCATCCCGTCATAGACAACCACTTGGTGGCCGTCGCCGATTCCCATTGCGCGCATGCGGCTTATGAATTTCTCCGGTGGCGGTGCCATGTGCGGCAGGGCCGAGCGCTGATCGCTGATCTCGTCGATATCGAAGAAGCGCGCGCCGGGGATATGCGCGGCGTCATATTCCGATTTGGGATCGCGGCCCGCATCGGGAAGGTACCAGGAGGCGTCGATCAGGCGCAGGTCGGGATCCTTCAGGTGCCGGGCCAGCCAATCGGTCGAGACGAGCGTCTTCGGATCATCTGTCATGGGTGTTCCGTCCCCTTCCTGCGGTCGGTTCTTCTGCTACGCCTCCCGCGGCTGTGGCGCAAGGGTGGCGGGCGCCGTCCGGGTGCGCGAGAGTGCTTCACCCGGCGATGGACATGCACTAGCTTTCGCCGCGATGGGGGATGCCACCGAAGAGATCACCGACGCGCTCGATCCGGCGCGGGCCGCGGCGCTGCACGCCGCGCTGGGCCGGTCCGGGCCGCCGCCGGGGCTGGGCGATCCGTTGCCGCCCTACTGGCACCAGATCTACTTCTGGCGTGCCCTGCCTTCCACCGCGCTTGGCGATGACGGCCACCCGATGAGAGGGGCGGGACTGATCCCCGATTTCGGACTGCCGCGGCGAATGTGGGCCGGGGGACGGCTGACCTTTCACACGCCCCTGCGCGCTGGCATCCGGGCAACGCGCGTCAGCCGCTGCATCCGGGCCGAGGAAAAGACGGGACGCACGGGCCCGCTGGCGATCGTAACGCTGCGCCACGAGATCCGGCAGCGCGGCGCGCTTACGGTCAGCGAAGAGCAGGATCTGGTCTACCGCGCCGCCGATGCGCCGCCGGGGCGGCCACCCGACCGCCCCGCCGCCGCGGATCACAGGGAGGTGCGGACGTTCGATTCGACGCTTCTTTTCCGGTACTCGGCACTCACCTTCAACGGCCATCGCATCCACTATGACGCGGATTATTCGCGGGGGGTCGAAGGGTATTCGGGCCTCGTCGTGCACGGGCCGCTTCTGGCGACGCTCATGATGGATCTGGCGGTGCGGCAGGGCGGGGCGCTGACCGGCTTTTCGTTCCGCGCGACGGCGCCCTTGAGCTTGCCGGGCCTGGCCCGGTTCGCGATCCGGGGCGCGGATCTCTGGGCCGAGGATGACACCGGCCGGGTCTTGATGGTGGGGCAGGCGGCCTGGGGCTAGGCCCCCGTGTTCATCGTGTCGATCAGGCGTTTGGATCGGGCGGCAGCTGTCCAGGCAGCACCGAGGGCGATGACGGCGAGCGCGAGGGTCAGCGCGATCGATGAGCCAAAGGCGAGCGCTTCGACAGCGCCAAGCAGCGCGCCGATCGTGAGGGCCGCCATGCGCTGCGGTTTCGCCATCGGGCCCGAGAAATCCGAGTCAAGGCCCTCGGCGCGGCCAAGCTCGCGAATATAGGCGGTGAGGATGGCCATGGCGCCGGCGGCGAGGCCGAGCCATGGAACCCCTGCGGCGATCCCTGCGCCCGTGAGAAAAAGGAAGTCGGCGATCCGGTCGGGCGCCTCGTTCCAGTAGGGGCCGTCGGGTTCCGACAACCCGCCCTCGATGGCGACCATCCCGTCGAGGAGGTTGCAGAGAAGGCGGAACTGGCAGGCGAGCGCCGCGATCACGAGGAGCGCGGCCGCAGGCCCAGCGCCGCCTGCGGCGGAAAGCGCGAAGGCTGCGGCACCAAGGGCCGCGAAGACGATGCTCCCTTGCGAGATGCGATTGGGGCGGATCCCGCGTTCGGCCAGCCATCGGGCGGCGCGGCCTGCAAGCGGGTTCTGCCGGCTCGCCAGGGGGCGGCGGTCAGCCATGGCGGGGCGCGCCTGCAACCGGTGTCATACGGTCGACCAGAAATAGCGGGTGAGATGGAAGAAAAGCGGGGCCGAGAACATCACCGAATCGAGCCGGTCGATGAACCCGCCATGGCCCGCGATCAGGTGCCCCCAGTCCTTCACCCCCCGGTCGCGCTTGATCGCCGACATCACGAGCCCGCCGAAGAAGCCCGCGATGGTGATCGCGAAGGCCAGGACGGCGGCCTGAAGCGGCGTGAAGGGGGTGATCCACCAAAGCGCCGCGCCCACAGCCGTCGCGCTGACGACGCCGCCGATCAGCCCTTCCCACGTTTTGGACGGCGACAGAGAGGGCGCGATCCTGTGGCGTCCGATCAGCTTGCCCCAGGTGTACTGGAAGACATCCGACAGCTGCACCACCACGACGAGGAAGGCGATCAGAAGGATCGCGCGGCCCTCGTACCCGTCAACCTCGAGCGACAGGAGCGCCGGCACGTAGGAGGCGCAATAGACGGTGATCATCAGCGCCCATTGCAGCCCGCTGATGCGCACGAGGAATTTCTGGGTATCGCCCTCGAGCACCGCGATGACCGGCAAAAGCAGGAAGGCGTATACCGGGATGAACACGGAATAGAGCCCGTACCAGTCGATCCAGATCAGGTAGTACTGCGCCGGCAGGATTGCGAAGAAGGCTGTGGCGATGGCCCAGTGATCGGCGCTGCGCCGCGCCGTCAGCGTTACGAATTCCCGCAGGGCGGCGAAGGAGCAGAAGGCGAAAAGGATGATCACGCCGGTGCGCCCCGCGAGGAACGCGACCGCCAGAAGGGCGACCATCGCCCACCAGGCAGCGATCCGTGCGTTGAGGTTCTGGATGCCCTTGCCGGGCCCCTCGGGGCCCGCACGAAGGGCCAGCGTCTGGCCGATCAGGCTGGCCACGATCAGGATCGCGCCGATCCCGCCCAGAAGGATCATGAAATCGCTGCGCGCGTCGGTCATGCCGTGGCCTCGTCTTCGGGGGCGAGGGCGAGAAGCGCGTTCGACGCACATTCGAGGAAGGCCTTGCGGTCTTCTCCGGCTTCCGCGCGGATCGGGGGCCCGAAGGTCACGGTGCACAGAAGCGGGATCGGGATCAGCTTGCCCTTCGGCATCACGTGGTTGAGGTTCTCGATCCAGACGGGGACGAGTTCGACCTCGGGACGCTGGACGGATATGTTGTAGATCCCGCTCTTGAACGGAAGGATCCGTTCCTCGGTGTTGTTGCGCTTGCCTTCGGGAAAGATGATCAGCGACACGCCGGTGTCGAGCGCGTCGAGGATCGTTTCCATCGGGTCGGTATCGCGGGCGTCGGGGCGCCGGTCGATCAGGACCGCGTTGACAACGTCCTTCCCGATGAAGGTACGCAGGCGCGATTTGAACCAGTAGTCGCTTCCCGCCACCGGCCGCGTCCGCGCCCGGATGTCTGGGGGCAGCACTGTCCAGATCAGGATGAAATCGCCGTTCGAGGTGTGGTTGGCGTAATAGACCCGCTGGCCGGTTTCCGGTTCGCTGTCGGTCCAGATCGCACGGACGGCCGTGATGAAGCGTGCGAAAACGATGATCGCGAAGCCCAGAAGCCGGGCGGCGAGCGATCGGATCGCGTCAGGCATCGGGCCCCGTGCGGTCAGGCCGGTTCGCGCAGGACACGGGGCACCTTGAATTCAACCCGTTCGACGGCGGTTTCCACCGGCTCGACCGTCACGTCATAGCGCGCGCGGAAGGCGTCGATCACTTCGTTGACCAGAACCTCGGGCGCGCTGGCCCCGGCGGTGAGGCCGACCGAGGAAATGCCCTCGAGCGCACGCCAGTCAATGTCATCCGCGCGCTGGACAAGCTGTGCGTAGGCACAGCCCGCTGCGCGCCCGACCTCGACCAGCCGTTTCGAGTTCGACGAATTGGGTGCGCCGATCACCAGCATCGCGTCGACCCTCGGCGCCATGGCCTTCACCGCCTCCTGCCGGTTCGTGGTCGCATAACAGATGTCTTCCTTGTGCGGCCCGACGATGGCCGGGAAGCGCGCCTGAAGGGCGGCGACGATTTCGGCGGTATCGTCGACCGACAGCGTCGTCTGGGTGATGAAGGCGAGTTTCCCGGGGTCGCGCGGGGCCAGCGTCGCGACATCTTCGACCGTTTCGACGAGGATCACCTCCCCCTCGGGCAATTGGCCCATGGTGCCGACTGTTTCGGGATGGCCTGCGTGGCCGATCATCACCATCTGGAGGCCGTTGGCATGGTGCCTCTCGGCCTCGATATGAACCTTCGAGACAAGCGGGCAGGTGGCGTCGACGAACACCATCTCGCGCCGCGCGGCCTCTGCCGGCACAGCCTTCGGAACCCCGTGGGCCGAGAAGATGACCGGGCGGTCGCCAGGGCAGTCGTCAAGTTCCTCGACAAAGACGGCGCCCTTGTCGCGCAGCCCGTCGACGACGAACTTGTTGTGCACGATCTCGTGCCGGACATAGACCGGGGCGCCCCATTTCTCGAGCGCCATTTCGACGATTTTGATGGCGCGGTCGACCCCGGCGCAGAAGCCGCGCGGTGCCGCGAGGTATAGGGTGAGGGGAGATTTGCTCAACTGACGTATTTCCATCCGGTTTCGGTGCGAGGATAGTGGCGTGGGCGGCGACCGCAAGCGGTCGGTTTCAGGAAGCGTGACGGGCGGAACGGACAGGAGATCGGAAATGAGGAAGCTGGTGCTTGCAGCGGCGCTGATGGTCGTGGCCGGAATTGGCGGCTACTGGGCGCTGGTGGGGGCCGCACCCGTTGAGATCCCTTATGAGGATGCCGAACGGGTGGCCGAGGGCGCGCCGCTTTATGCCGCACATTGCGCGGCCTGCCATGGCGAGAACCTTGAAGGCGAACCCGACTGGCAGATGGCGGGAGACGACGGATACTGGCCCGCGCCGCCCCATGACGAGACGGGGCACACCTGGCATCACCAGGACGAGCTGTTGTTCCGGATCACCAAGCTCGGCTCGGCCGAGGTGGTGGGCGGCGGGCACAAAAGCAACATGATGGGCTTCGGCGATATCCTGAGCGACCGCGAGATCCTGTCGGTTCTCGCGTTCATCAAGAGCACCTGGCCCGATCGGGTGATCGAACAGCACAACCGCGTGAACGGGCGGCCAGGCGGCTGATGCCGCCCTTGGCCTAATCGGTGGTTTCGGCCCGTTCGCGGGTATCCTCGCGCGGTTCGCGCGGAGGACGGCCGATCACCTGCTTCAGTTCGTCGAGTTCGATGAAGTTGTCGGCCTGGCGGCGCAATTCATCGGCAATCATCGGCGGATTTGAGCGGATCGTGGAGACCACGGATACGCGCACGCCCTGCCGTTGAAGGCTTTCGATCAGTGGACGAAAATCGCCATCGCCGGAAAACAGGACGATATGATCGACCCGCGGCGCAAGCTCCATGGCATCGACGGTGAGTTCGATATCCATATTGCCCTTCACTTTGCGCCGTCCCTGGCTGTCGGTGAATTCCTTCGCCGGCTTCGTGACCATGGAAAACCCATTGTAGTGAAGCCAGTCGACGAGCGGCCGGATCGGCGAATACTCGTCGTTCTCAAGTAGTGCTGTGTAGTAGAAGGCCCGCAACAGCTTTCCGCGGCGCATGAATTCCTCGCGAAGAAGCTTGTAGTCGATATCGAAGCCAAGGGCCTTTGCGGCCGCGTAGAGGTTCGATCCGTCAATGAATAAGGCGAGCCGCTCGTCTCGATAGAACACGCTAGATTTTTCCTTTTTCTTAGCCGCGCGGACCTGTTTGATTAGTTTTGGTTGGGGTGGTACGTGCCCCGCCCGGCGCGCTGACCATAGAGCGAACGTATCTTGATTCAACTATACTTTAGTCGACGTTCTGCAATGCCAGGATATATTGCCCTCGGCTCGAACATTTGTGCGGGCGGAATGACCCCCGAAGAGGTGGTCCGCGCCGCCATCCAGGCGCTGCGTGATGGCGGCATAAATGTTTTGTCTGTCAGTAGCTTATACGAAAACCCGGCGTTTCCTCCGGGGGCGGGCGACGACTACGTGAATGCGGTCGTGGAGATCGCTTTTGACGAAAATGTCGCGCAAATTGACGCAACGGAACTTTTGAAAAGGCTTCACGCGATCGAGGCGCGCTTTGGCCGGAGACGGGAATCGCGCTGGGGTGCGCGCATCCTCGATCTCGATCTGCTGGCTGTCGGCGACCAGGTGTTGCCCGATCCCGAGACCTACGCGGAATGGCGTGATCTTCCGCTCGAGGAACAGAAGACGCGCGTGCCCGACGGCCTCATCCTGCCGCACCCCCGGATCCAGGATCGCGCCTTCGTCCTTGTGCCGCTCGCTGAGATCGCGCCGGATTGGGTGCATCCGGTGATCGGGCGTACCGCGCAGGCGCTTCGCGATGCCCTGCCCGAGGCAGAGCGCGCCGCGATCCGCCCGATCGCGCCCGAATAGGCAGGTTTTTGCCTTGTGTTCAGGGCGATCCGGCCCTAAATACCGGGTTTCTGGTCTCCCGGCTGATAATTGGAGAAGCTTATGGCCCGCGTGACGGTCGAAGATTGCGTTGACAAGGTTCCGAACCGGTTCGAACTGGTGATGCTTGCCGCCCACCGGGCGCGCGAGATTTCGTCGGGTGCGCCGCTGACGATCGACCGCGACAAGGACAAGAACCCCGTCGTGAGCCTTCGCGAAATCGCCGAGGAAACGCAGCGCGCCGAAGATCTGCGCGAACGGATGATCGAAAGCCACCAGACCCAGATCGAGGTGGATGAGCCGGAAGAAGACGCGATGGCGCTTCTGATGGGCCAGACGGAAAACGACAAACCCGCGGATGACGATTTGTCGGAAGAGAAACTCCTCCGGGCGCTGATGGAAGCGCAGGAGCGGCAATAGGGGCGGAAACGCCCGACAGGCGGACCGGATGATCGACGCTGACGACCTGATCGAACTGGTCCGCAACTACAACCCGAGGACGAACGAGAAGCTGATCCGCAGCGCCTATGCCTATGGCATGGAGATGCACGAGGGTCAGTTTCGCCGGTCCGGGGAACCCTATTTCTCGCATCCCGTCGCTGTGGCGGCGATCCTGACTGAGATGCATCTGGACGATGCGACGATCGTGACCGCGCTTCTGCACGACACGATCGAGGACACGCGATCAACTTATGGCGAGGTGCAGGATCGCTTCGGCACCGAGATTGCCGAGCTTGTGGATGGCGTCACCAAGCTCACGAACCTGCAACTGTCGTCCTCCGAAACAAAACAGGCGGAGAATTTCCGCAAACTGTTCTTCGCGATGTCGAAGGATCTTAGGGTGATCCTCGTGAAGCTGGCGGACCGGCTTCACAACATGCGCACGATCAAATCCATGAGCCCCGAGAAGCAGGTTCAGAAGGCGCATGAGACGATGGATATCTTCGCGCCGCTTGCGGGCCGCATGGGGATGCAGTGGATGCGCGACGAGCTGGAGGATCTGTCCTTCCGCGTGCTGAACCCCGAAGGCCGCAACTCGATCATGCGCCGCTTCATCACGCTGCAGCGTGAAACCGGCGATGTGGTGCAGAAGATCACTGGTGATATCCGAAAGGAACTCGAACGCGCCGGGATCGAGGCCGACGTTTATGGCCGGGCGAAGAAGCCCTACTCGATCTGGCGCAAGATGGAAGCGTCGGGCCAGGGCTTTTCACGGCTGTCCGATATTTACGGGTTTCGTGTCATCACGACGTCGGAAGCCGATTGCTATGGTGTTCTCGGCGCGATCCACCAGCGGTGGCGCGCTGTGCCCGGGCGGTTCAAGGACTATATCAGTCAACCGAAATCGAACGGGTACCGGTCTATTCACACGACCGTGTCGGGACGGGACGGCAAGCGCGTGGAAGTTCAGATCAGAACGCGTGAGATGCACGAGGTCGCAGAGGCCGGCGTGGCCGCGCATTGGGCCTATCGCGATGGGGTGCGGGCCGAAAACCCGTTCGCGGTCGATCCCGCGCAGTGGGTTGCCAGCCTGACCGACCGGTTCGAGAATGCCGACGACCATGACGAGTTTCTCGAACATGTCCGGATGGAGATGTACTCGGACCAGGTGTTCTGTTTCACGCCGAAGGGCGAGGTGGTGAAGCTGCCCCGGGGCGCGACCCCGCTGGATTTTGCCTACGCGATTCATACGCGGATAGGCGACAGCTGCGTCGGCGCGAAGGTGGATACGATTCGCGTGCCGCTGTGGACCAGGCTGAAGAACGGTCAGTCGGTCGAGATCATCACTGCCGAGGGGCAGCGCCCGCAGGCCACATGGATCGATATCGTCGCGACGGGACGCGCCAAGGCCGCGATCAGGCGCAGCCTGCGCGACGAGGACAGGCGGCGGTTCGAGAAGCTTGGCAAGGAACTGGCCCGCGTGGCGTTCGAGCATGTGGGCAAGCGCGCGACCGAGAAAGCCCTGACCACGGCGGCACGGCACATGGGGCTTGCGGGGTCTCAGGAACTTCTCGCCCGTCTCGGTGCGGCGGAAATCACTGCGCGGAGCGTAGTGGAAACGCTTTACCCCGATCTCGCGGAGAAGAAGGGCGATGAAATCGACGCAGCCCGCGCAGTCGTCGGCCTGTCGGGGGAACAAAGCTTCACCCGCGCGCCCTGCTGCCGCCCGGTTCCGGGAGAGCGGATCGTGGGCATCGCCTATCGAGGTAAGGGCGTCGTCATCCACGCGATCGATTGCGCCGCGCTCGAGGCTTACGAGGATCAGCCGCAGCGCTGGATCGATCTGCGCTGGCATTCCGGCGTGCACCAGCCGGTCTATGACGTGGGGCTCGACCTCACGATTTCGAACGATGCCGGGGTTCTGGGGCGCCTGTGCACCCAGATTGGCGAGCAGAAGGCGAACATCACGGACTTGCGGTTTCTTGACCGGAAACCGGACTTTTACCGCCTCATTCTGGACGTAGAATTGCGGGATGCCGAGCACCTGCATGCGGTGATGCTGGCGATGGAGGCCGACAGCGACGTGGCCTCGGTCGAGCGCCACCGGGAGCTGAAAGAGACGACGTAGGCGGAGCGCGAGACAGAGGTGTTCAAGCGGCGAAATCCAAAGACCTACCTTCGGTGGTTCGGGGAATTCTTCTATCCCCCGGGCGGTTGGCGCCGGTCGGGCCGTTACATCGTCTACCGTCTGCGGCGCCTGCCGGATCCGGCCCACAAGATCAGCCGGGGGATCGCCGCGGGGGTGTTCGCTAGCTTCACGCCGTTCTTTGGGCTGCACTTCTTCACCGCTGCCGGCATAGCCTATCTTATGCGCGGCAATATCCTGGCCTCGCTTCTGGCGACGTTCTTCGGCAATCCCGTGACCTTCCCGATCATCGCGACCGTGGCGGTGGAACTTGGCACCTGGATGCTCAATGCCCCGCGCGTGCCGCCGCAGGACATCCTTCTCAGCTTCAGCGTTGTGTCGGTGGAGCTTTGGGGGAACTTCGCCGCGATCTTCACGCCGCGGCAGGCGGATTGGACGCAGACTTCCGAATTCTTCTCGCGCATCTTCCTGCCCTATCTCGTGGGTGGCATCGTGCCCGGGATTCTCACCGCGCTCGCGGCGTATTTCATGGCCAACCCGGTGATTGCATCCTATCAGAAGGGGCGGATCGCACGGATGAAGCAACGCTTCGAGGCGCGGCGGCGCAAGATCGAGATGCAGAAGGCGTCGCAGGAACGGGCCGAGGCGGCGGCGAAGGGTGGAGTGGAACAATGAGTGAGCGTGCTCTGCGGCTGGGCGTCAATATCGATCACGTGGCGACGGTGCGGAATGCGCGCGGCGGGGCCTATCCCGATCCGCTCAGGGCCGCGAAGCTGGCAGAGGAGGCGGGAGCCGACGGCATCACCGCGCATCTCAGGGAAGACCGGCGGCATATCTCGGACGAGGATATCGAGGGGCTGATGGAGGTGCTGACGGTGCCTCTGAACTTCGAAATGGCGGCGACCGATGAGATGCAGGCGATCGCGCTGCGCCACAAGCCGCATGCCGTGTGCATCGTACCCGAACGGCGCGAGGAGCGGACAACGGAAGGCGGGCTTGAAGTGGCGCGGGACGAGAACCGGCTGGCGCATTTCATTCAGCCCCTGCGGGAGGCGGGCTGCCGCGTGTCGATCTTCATCGCCGCCGACAAGGCGCAGATCGAGGCCGCGCACCGGATCCGCGCCCAGGTGATCGAACTGCACACCGGTGCCTATTGCGATGCCCATGCCGAGGGCCGGTTCGCGGAGCGCGATGCCGAGCTTGAGCGGCTGAGGGAGATGGCCACATTCGGGCATTCCCTCGGGCTCGAAGTGCATGCGGGCCACGGGTTGACCTATGATACGGTCGGTCCGGTGGCGGCCTTTCCCGAGGTGCGGGAGCTGAATATCGGGCATTTCCTGATCGGTGAGGCGATCTTTCGCGGGCTGACCCCGGCGATCGCCGAGATGCGCCGCCTGATGGATGAGGCGCGCGCCGCTATTTAGGAAGATCGCCTGTCGTGCCGCCGCCCGGATAACGTGCGGCGTCATCCTCCACCATGCCTCCGTTCGGGGCGAGCGCCGGGGCATCGCCTGTCGGGTGGCCGCCCGAACCGCCGTCGCCAGTGCCCCCGACGCCCGGCCATAGCCCGCCCAGCGGGCAGGAGCCCACGAGTTGCACCTGTGTCGGGTTGTCGAGGGCGAAGTTCGGCGGCCGCGGCGGAAAGGTCGCGCGGCAGGCGATGCCGTCTGACGTGCGCACCCCCGTCGCGATCCCGTATTGGAAGGTCACAATGACGTAGCGCGTGCTGTCGCCGAACTGCGGCAGATGATACCATTCAAGCTCGCTCATGTCGCGGTAGACGAATTCGGTTTGCCCGCCTTCGCGGATTTTCTGAACCGGCGCACCCCAGCGCGTCATGAACCCCTGTTCGGTCGTCTCACCCGGCACGACCGACATGGCCATTGCCAGCCGCGCGGCCGGTGTCGCCGCCACGGTGGTGTTGTAGGCCACGCCCGAGCACCCCGCGAGGCACAGAAGCGCAAGGCCCGATGCGGCATTCTGCCTGTCGGCCCGTGTGATCATGGCCCGGTGTCTAACGCGGAATGGTGACCGAAGGCTTGACGCTTGCCTTGAGCCCCGCCGCACCCCATGAAGAGGCATGATCCTCGGCATCGGCACAGACCTCTGCAATATCGAGCGCATCGAAGGTACTCTCGCGCGCTTCGGCGACCGTTTTCGCAACCGTGTCTTCACGGATGTCGAACAGCGCAAGGCGGAGCGCCGGAAGGACACTGCGGGCACCTACGCCAAGCGCTGGGCGGCGAAGGAGGCCTGTTCGAAGGCACTGGGCACCGGGCTCAGGATGGGGATCGCCTGGAAGGACATGGCGGTGACCAACCTGCCCTCCGGCCAGCCGGTGATGCATGTCACGGGATGGGCGGCGGACCGGCTGAAGGAGATGACGCCGCTAGGGCACGAGGCCGTCATCCACGTGACGCTGACCGACGATCACCCCTGGGCGCAGGCCTTCGTCGTGATCGAGGCGCGGCCCCTCGCGGCCACGGAGGTTCCCCCCCAATCTTGACTTGCCGGCCCGCGATGCGCATGAAGCCCTGAAACGCGTGGCAGAGGCAGGCATCATGGCAAGAGGCGAAGGCGTGGTCGTCGAGACCGTCAAGACGATTGTCTACGCACTCTTGATCGCCGGGGTGTTTCGCACGGTGTTGTTTCAGCCCTTCTGGATCCCCTCGGGATCGATGAAGGACACGCTGCTGATCGGCGACTTTCTGTTCGTGAACAAGATGGCCTACGGCTATTCCCAGCATTCCTGCCCATTCTCGATGTGCCCCTTTGACGGCCGCATTTTCGGATCGGAACCGGAACGCGGCGATGTGGTTGTGTTCCGCCATCCGGTGAACGGATCGGATTTCATCAAGCGGGTGGTCGGCCTGCCGGGCGATCGCATCCAGATGCGCGACAGCGTGCTTTACATCAATGACGAACCGGCGCCGCAAACACCCGACGGTATCTTTCAGGAGACGTTCGAGCGGCAGGGCCCGATCGCGTCGCTGCCTCTCTGCCAGAACGCGGGCGTCGGTTTCGGCGGCACCTGCCAGAAGGAAAAATTCGTCGAAACCCTGCCGGGCGGAACCTCGCATTCGGTGCTGAATGTGCGGCCCTCACGGCTGGACGACACGCCCGTCTACACGGTTCCCGAGGGGCATTTCTTCTTCCTTGGTGACAATCGCGACAACTCCACCGACAGCCGGGTGATGCCGCCCAACGGCGTGGGCTACGTCCCGTTCGAAAACCTGATCGGCCGGGCGGATCGCGTGATGTTCTCGGCGGCGGGCCGGTCGCTCTTCTTCGTCTGGACCTGGCGGCCTGACAGGTTCTTCAAGAAAATCGACTGATGGCAGTGTCGGAGGCGCTTCGGGCGTTTTCCGCGCGGCTGGGGCACGAGTTCCGAGATCCCGATCTTTTGATCGAGGCGGTAACGCACGGCTCGATGGCAAGCCCCGTGCGGGCGAACAACCAACGGCTTGAATTCCTTGGCGACAGGGTTCTGGGGCTCGTGATGGCCGAGGCGTTGCTCGAGGCCGATGCGGGCGCCTCGGAAGGCCAGCTTGCGCCCCGCTTCAACGCGCTTGTGCGGAAGGAAACCTGCGCCGAGGTGGCCCGCGAGATCGGGCTGGGCGAGGTGCTGCGGCTCGGCCGGTCGGAGATGATGTCGGGCGGGCGGCGGAAGAACGCGCTTCTGGGCGATGCGATGGAGGCGGTGATTGCCGCGGTCTATGTCGATGCCGGGTTTCAGGCGGCGCGGAATCTGGTCGTGCGGCTTTGGGGCGCGCGCATCGCCCGGGTCGAGGAGGATGCGCGCGATCCGAAGACGGCGCTGCAGGAATGGGCGCAAGGGCAGGGCAAGCCGCCACCGTCCTATGTCGAGGTGGCACGCAGCGGCCCCGATCACGCGCCGATCTTCACCATAGAAGCCCGGCTTGAGGACGGGCGCGCGGCACGGGCCGAGGCCGGATCGAAGCGACAGGCAGAACAGGCCGCGGCGCGTGCGCTTCTTGCGGAGGTGGACGGGGCTTGACCCGGCCCGCACCCTGAGGTCATTGGAACCCTGCCCGCCCGGGGCAGGGTAGGACCGGTGGACATGTGATGACGAATGAGGATCAGACGAAGACGCGCGCGGGTTTCGTGGCGCTGATCGGCGAGCCCAATGCGGGCAAGTCGACGCTTCTGAACGCGATGGTGGGCGCCAAGGTATCGATCGTCACCCACAAGGTGCAGACGACGCGGGCGCGTATCCGGGGCATCGCCATCGAAGGGGACAGCCAGATCGTCTTCGTCGACACGCCGGGCCTCTTCCGCCCGCGCCGGCGGCTGGACCGGGCGATGGTGGCGGCGGCCTGGGGCGGGGCGGCGGATGCCGATCTTGTGGTCCTTCTCGTCGAGGCGCATCGCGGCGTGACGGCCGGGGTGGAGGCGATTCTCGAAAACCTGCGGACCCATGCGGGCGAACAGCCCGTGGCCCTGGCGATCAACAAGATCGACAGGGTGGAAGCAAAGGCGCTTCTGGGCCTCGCCGAAGATCTGAACAGGCGGTTCGAATTTGTGGAGACCTTCATGATCTCTGCCGAGAAGGGCTATGGCGTGCAGGATCTGAAGGCATGGATCGCGGGCGCGGTGCCGGCGGGCCCCTGGCTTTACCCCGAAGATCAGATCGCGGATCTGCCGATGCGGATGATCGCCGCCGAGATCACGCGTGAGAAGCTGACGCTGAGGCTGCACCAGGAACTGCCCTATCAACTGACTGTCGAGACGGAAGGCTGGGAGGAACGCGACGACGGTTCGGTCAGGATCGACCAGCTGATCTATGTCGCCCGTGACGGACATAAGGGGATCGTCCTCGGCAAGAAGGGCGAAACGATCAAGGCGGTGAGCCAGGCGGCGCGCGCCGAACTGGCGGAGTTTCTGGGTCGGACGGTGCACCTGTTCCTGCAGGTCAAGGTGCGGCCCGGCTGGCTGGAAGAGGCCGAGCGCTATTCCGAGATGGGCCTTGAGTTCCGCGAGGGGGACGTGTGAGCCCGAGACTGACCGCGCGGGTCTGGATCGACGCCTATCTGCGGCGGCTGTCGTTGATGAATATCCCTGCCTATATCACCTTCAAGGGCGATCCGACGGCGGGGGTTGTGATGGTGAAGCTTGCGACGCTTGACGGGAAAGCGACCTGTTTTCAACGCTCCTATGACCTGATGACCGGGGAACGCGCCTGGGTCGTTCTGAGCGAGGGCGAGGAGGCGGAGGTAGATGCCGCAATCGCGCGCCAGCGCCAGTTCGACCGCGATCTCTGGGTCGTCGAGGTTGAGGACCGGGAGGGGCGGCACCTTCTGAACGAGGAAGGGCTCGCCTGAGATGGAGTGGCGGGGCGAAGGCGTCCTCCTGAGCGTCCGCAAGCACGGCGAAACCGCGGCGATCATCGAGATCTTCGCACCGGGGCAGGGGCGCTATGCGGGGGTGGTCCGGGGCGGGGTGAGCCGGAAAATGACGCCCATCCTGCAGCCCGGGGCGCAGCTTGACGTGACCTGGCGCGCGCGGCTTGACGAACATATCGGGGCCTTCACGGTGGAGCCCGTCAAGGCGCGCGCGGCGCAGGTCTTCGGCGACCGGCTGGCGCTTGCCGGGATGACCTCGGCGCTTGCGCTTCTGTCCTTTGCCCTGCCGGAGCGCGAGGCGCACGATCCGCTGTACGAAAAGACCGGGGGGCTGATGGATCTGATCGGGGTGAACCCGGTCTGGCCCTTGGCCTATCTGAGGTGGGAGCTGGCGCTTCTGGACGAGCTGGGCTTCGGCCTCGATCTGTCTCGCTGCGCGGTGACGGGCGCGCTGGAAGACCTGGCCTATGTCTCTCCGAAATCGGGCCGCGCGGTCAGCCGTGCCGGGGCAGGGGAGTGGGAGGACAGGCTTTTGCCCCTGCCGCCCGCGCTTCTGGGGGAGGGCGAGGGCGCGCTGCCGGAGGTCGCGGCGGGGCTCAGGACAACCGGGCATTTCCTGTCGGCCCGGGTGGCCGCCGCGCTGGGCGACCGGCCTTTGCCCGAGGCGCGGCGTCGGTTTGCCGACCTGATCGCGCGTCAGGGCTGACGGCGAAACACCATTTCGCGCCCGTCCTCGTCCGAGAGGATCAGGACGTCGCCGGTGACTTCGGACAGCGTCATGGTCTCCAGCGCGGCGAGAAACGCGGCCTCGGCGGAAAGATCGGGGCAGGCGCGTCGCGTTGCGGCAATGGGGCCCGGTTCGAACCACGGGTAAGGGGCGGATTGCGCGGCGGAGTAGGCGTTGCAGGGTCCGGTGCCCGCGATCTGTCCTTCTTCCGGAAAACTGATTGTCGCGGTTGCATCGAAAGGCTCCCCGAAAAGATCGGAAAGCAGGTAGGTCGCGTCTCGGTCGGCATAGCCCGAGATCGTTTCGTCCCCGGCGCAGGCGGCGAGGGTCAGGCCAAGCGCGACAGCGATTGCACGTCCCAGCCGCATCGCGCGCCTCAGGCCAGAAGGCGGCGCGCGATGACTTGCGCCTGAATTTCCGCGGCACCCTCGAAGATGTTGAGGATCCGCGCGTCGCAAAGAACGCGGCTGATCTGGTATTCGAGCGCAAAACCGTTGCCGCCGTGGATCTGAAGCCCGTTATCGGCCGCCGCCCAGGCAACGCGGGCGCCCAGCAGCTTGGCCATCCCGGCCTCGAGATCGCAACGCCGGTCGTGATCCTTCTGCCGGGCGGAGAAATAGGTGAGCTGGCGGGCGATCATGGTTTCCACCGCCATCATCGCGATCTTGCCGGAGACGCGGGGGAATTCGACCAGGGCCTTGCCGAACTGCTTGCGGTCCTCGGCGTAGCGCAGCGCGATATCGAGCGCCGATTGCGCGACGCCGACAGCGCGGGCGGCGGTCTGGATACGGGCGCTTTCGAAGGTCTGCATCAGTTGCTTGAAACCCTGCCCTTCAACACCGCCGAGCAGGTTTTCGCCCTTCACATGGAAGTTGTCGAAGGCGAGTTCGTATTCCTTCATGCCGCGATAGCCCAGAACCTCGATCTCCCCGCCGGTTATGCCCTCGTCGGGAAAGGGCGCGTCGTCGGTGCCAGGCGTCTTTTCGGCGAGGAACATGGACAGGCCTCGATAATCGCTGGTGTCCGGCACGGTGCGGGCGAGAACCGTCATCACATGGGTGCGGGCGGCGTGGGTGATCCAGGTCTTGTTGCCGGTGATCCGCCAGTCGTCGCCGTCGCGGGTGGCGCGGGTGCGCAGGCTGCCGAGATCGGAACCCGTGTTGGGCTCGGTGAAGACCGCAGTGGGCAGGATCTCGCCCGAGGCGAGGCCCGGAAGCCACTTTGCCTTCTGCTCTTCAGTACCGCCGCAGAGGATGAGTTCGGCGGCGATTTCCGAGCGTGTGCCAAGGGATCCCACGCCGATATAGCCGCGCGACAGCTCTTCGCTGACGACGGCCATCGAGGCCTTGGACAGGCCGAAGCCACCGTATTCCTCGGGGATCGTCAGGCCGAAGACGCCCATTTCAGAGAGTTCGTTGATCAGCTCCATCGGGATCAGCTGGTCGTTCAGGTGCCACCCATGTGCGTTGGGTTCGACCTTTTCGACCGCGAAGCGGCGGAACTGGTCGCGGATCATCTCAAGCTCGTCGTCGAGGCCGCTTTCGCCGATTATGCCGGAGGTGCCGGTGTCGCGGATGATCTGCGCCAGACGGCTGCGCGCGGCCTGGGTGTTGCCTGATTGGGTGAGGGTCATCACCTCGTGCGCCATCAGAATGCGCTGATCGTCTTGGGAAAGACCGAGGTCTTGCAGGCGCAGGATCTCGCCCTGGCTCATGGGCAGGCCGCCGTAGAGTTGCCAGAGATACTCCCCGAAGGCGATTTGCAGGATCAGTTGCTCCGTTTCGCCGAACTTTCCCGCTGCTTCGAGCCCTTCGGCCCAGCCGTGCATCTGGCGCAGCGCCTCGACATAGGTTGCGACCCATGCAAGGCCGTGGGCGGCGGTCTGGTCGGCCTCGATCGCGGCGCCTGTGACCTTGCCGTCAACCTCGAGCCGGGCGCGGACGTGGGCCGTCGCGCGGGAAAGAAGCGCCTCGGCCGCCGTGACACCGCCCTTGGTGAGGGCGAGAAGATCGGGAAGGATCACCTGCGTTTCCTTGACTATGTCCTGACCGTCATGCGCCATTCTTCACGCCCTTTTTCTGCAACTGCAAAGGGCCTAGTCTATTCGCACCTGCAGCGCAACAACATTTCTTTCAAGGGATTAAATGTGAACTATTGTTGCGCGAACATCAGCGGGATCGGGTGAGTTCGAGGAATACATCCTCAAGATCCGGCTCTTCCGTCGCCAGCTCCCGAATCGTCACCCCCGCGGCGCGGACGTGATCGAGAAGTTCGCCCGGCGTCACGTCGTGGCGGGCATAGGTGAGCGCGATGCTGCCATCGCGCCGCCGTTCCTGCCGGACACTTTCGGGGAGATCGATCTCTGCATCGGTGCCGGTCTCGGGAAGGATCACGAGGGTGCGTGAATCGATCCGGCTGAGAAGTGCCGCGGTCGTGTCGCGGGCCACCACCTCGCCATGGTTGATGATGGCGATCTCGTCGCACATCTCCTCGGCTTCTTCGAGATAATGGGTTGTGAGGATGATGGTCATGCCCTCTTCGTTCAGCTTCCTCACATTCGTCCAGAGCATCTGGCGAAGCTCGATGTCGACGCCTGCCGTGGGTTCGTCGAGGACAAGGACCTGGGGATGATGCACGAGCGCCTTGCCCAGAAGAAGGCGGCGGCGCATCCCGCCCGAGAGCGTGCGGGCATAGGCATCGGCCTTGTCGGACAGGCCGATCAGTTCAAGGATCTCGTTTGAACGGCGTTCGCTCTTGGGTACGCCGTAAAGCCCGGCCTGGGTTTCAAGCGACTGGCGCGGGGTGAAGAAGGGATCGAAGTTCAGCTCCTGCGGCATGACGCCGATGGCGGCGCGGCTCTGGCGCGGGTTCTGATCCTGGTCGAAGCCCCAGATGCGCACCTTGCCCGAGGTTTTCAGGACAAGCCCGGCAAGGATGTTGATCAGCGTCGACTTGCCCGCGCCGTTGGGGCCGAGAAGCCCGAAGATCGACCCTGTGGGCACATTCAGCGACACACCCTTCAGCGCTTCCTTGTCGGCCTCGCCGCCCCGGCCCTTGTAAACCTTGCGCAGGTCTTCGATTTCGATCGCGTATTCCGTGGCCATGGAGTGCCTTCAACCTCTTGTGCCCGGTTCGGGCGTCGGTATGTTGAAGCCCGACCTAAGCCGGGAGATGCCCGGCGGCAACCCGAAGGGACACAGCGCCATGTCAGACGAGGCCGCATCGGCGGGTACTTCCGTGCCCGAGGTTCCGGAAACCGAAGTGGTGTCGGCCTGGCGCGTGGCCTGTGACGGGGGCGAAGGCGCGCTGGGGCACCCGCGTGTCTGGCTGTCGATCCCGCCCGACCGTGGATGGGTCGAATGCGGGTATTGCGACAAGCGGTATATCCACGAGGATTTTGCCGAGGGGTGAGGCCCTTCGTTCTCCGTGGCACAGATCCTGTGCGCCGGTGCCTGTTGGACTTCCCTCAAAGCGGGGCGATATCCTGACGGCATCCAAGGAGTTTTCCTGCCATGACTTTCCGCCCCGTGAAATCCACCTCCCACGCCCAGCCGACCATGGAGGGCGCGGGCGTGCACCTGCACCGCGTCTTCGGGTTCGGCGATCCGGGCGAGAGTGATCCGTTTCTTCTGCTCGACGATTTTAGAAACGACGATCCCAGGGCCTATGAGAAGGGTTTTCCCTGGCATCCGCACCGGGGGATCGAGACGATAACCTATGTGCTGGAAGGCGAGGTGGAGCACGGGGATTCGCTGGGTAACAACGGTGTCCTTGGCGCCGGATCGGTTCAGTGGATGACCGCAGGCTCCGGCATCCTGCACCAGGAGATGCCGCGCGGGAACGCCGCGGGACAGATGCACGGGTTTCAGCTTTGGGCCAATCTGCCGTCCTCGCTGAAGATGACGGCGCCCCGCTATCAGGACATCCAAAGCAGCGATATTCCCGAGATCATCGACGATGACGGGACGCGGGTGAAGGTGATCACGGGCGCATTCTGGGGAAAGTCGGGGCCGGTCGACGGGATCGCCGCCAATCCCCAGTATCTTGACGTTTCGCTGCCACCCGACACGCGGAAGGTTCTGCCCGTCGATACCTATGCCAACACCTTCGCCTATGTGTTCGCGGGTGCGGGGACGTTCCGCGATGCTTCCGATCCCGTGGGAGTACGGGTGGAGAAGGAAGTGGTGGGCGAGGAGCTCAACATCCGCGACATGACGGGGAACCGGACGCTCGTGCGCTTCGACACCGGCGACGAGATCACCGTCACCTCGGGGCCCGAGGGCATGCGCTTCCTTCTGGTATCGGGCCAGCCTATCGAGGAACCCGTGGCCTGGCATGGCCCCATCGTGATGAACACCCGCGAAGAGCTGATGCAGGCCATGCGTGACCTCAATAACGGCACCTTCATCAAGGCGCAGCACTGAGCCCGCTGGACCGCCCGGCACCCCCGCGTTAGGTCTAGGCGACCGGCAACATGGGGGATCCGCGATGGCGTTCGGCAAGGGACATCACCTGCACCTGATCGACGGGTCGGCCTTCATCTTCCGGGCCTATCACGCGCTGCCGCCGCTCACCCGGAAATCCGACGGGCTGCCGATCGGGGCCGTCTCGGGCTTCGTCAACATGCTGTGGAAGAATGTCGAGGACAACAAGGGGGCGGACGCGCCGACCCATGTGGCTGTGGTGTTCGACAAGGGATCGCACACCTTCCGGAACGACATGTACGACCAGTACAAGGCGAACCGGGACGAGATGCCCGAGGATCTGCGACCGCAGATCCCGCTGACGCGGGAGGCGACCAAGGCCTTTAATATCGCCTGCCTAGAACAGGTGGGGTTCGAGGCCGACGATATCATCGCGACTCTGTCCTGCATGGCCCGCAATGCGGGCGGCCGGGTCACGATCATTTCCTCCGACAAGGACCTGATGCAGCTTGTCGGCGACGGCGTCGAGATGTTCGACGCAATGAAGAATGTGCGGATCGGCGTCGAGGGCGTCCAAGAAAAGTTCGGTGTGACGCCCGACAAGGTGATCGACGTGCAGGCGCTCGCGGGCGACAGCGTCGACAATATCCCCGGCGCGCCCGGGATTGGGGTGAAGACGGCGGCTCTTCTGATCAACGAATACGGCGATCTCGAAACGCTTCTGGAACGCGCGGAGGAGATCAAGCAGCCGAAGCGGCGGCAGACGCTGATCGAGAATGCAGACCAGATCCGGCTGTCCAAGAAGCTTGTGACGCTCGATTGCGACATGGAGCTCGATTACGACCTCGACAGTCTCGAGGTGAAAGAGCCGGTGGCGGACGACCTTCTGGCTTTCCTCACCGAAATGGAATTCCGCACGATCACCAAGCGGGTGTCGGAGGCGCTGGGCGTCGAAGCCCCGGTGATTGCGGAGGCCGCGCCGGCCGCGGCGCCCGACCGCCCCGAAGCCCCGCCCATCGACCCGGAGGCGTACGAGTGCGTGCGCGATGGCGGGGCGCTTGAGGCCTGGATCGCGAAGATCCGGGGGCGGGGCTGGGTGGCCGTCGATACCGAGACGACGGGGCTGAACGAGATGACGGCCGATCTGGTGGGGATATCGCTTGCCGTCGATGCAGGCAGCGCCTGCTATATCCCGCTGACCCATCGCGCAGCGTCGTCGGATGATCTTTTCGGGTCGGACGATCTGGCCGAAGGGCAGATCGACCTTGATGAGGCGCTGAAGCTTCTGAAGCCCGTGCTGGAAGACCCGGCGGTTCTGAAGATCGGCCAGAACATGAAATACGACGCCAAGATCTTCGCCCGCTACGGGGTGAATGTTGCGCCGATCGACGACACGATGCTGATTTCCTACGCGCTGCACGCGGGGCTGCACGGGCATGGGATGGATCAGCTTTCGGAGCGGTACCTGGGCCACCAGCCGATCGAGATCAAATCGCTTCTGGGCACGGGCAAGTCGCAGATCACCTTTGACCGGGTGCCGATCGACGATGCCGTGCGCTATGCCGCCGAGGATGCCGACATCACGCTGAGGCTCTGGCAGACATTGAAGCCGCAGCTTCACCTGAACCGGGTGACAACTGTCTACGAGACGCTCGAACGCCCGCTGGTGCCGGTTCTGGCTAGGATGGAGATGTCTGGCATCAAGGTGGATCGCGATACGCTGTCGCGCATGTCGAACGCCTTCGCTCAGAAGATGGCCGCGCTGGAAGACGAGATCCAGGAGATGGCGGGCGAGAAGTTCAATGTCGGGAGCCCCGCGCAGGTGGGGGAGATCCTGTTCGAGCGGATGGGCCTGCCGGGCGGAAAGAAGGGCAAGACGGGGAAATACTCGACCCCGGCGGACGTGCTGGAAGATCTGGCGACCGAGCATGACCTGCCCGCGCGAGTGCTGGATTACCGGCAGGTGCAGAAGCTGAAATCGACCTACACCGATGCACTGCAGGAGCATATCAACCCCGAGACGGGGCGGGTGCACACAAGCTATTCGATCGCCGGGGCGAATACGGGGCGGTTGGCCTCGACCGACCCGAACCTTCAGAACATTCCCGTGCGAACCGAGGAAGGCCGCCGGATCAGAACGGCCTTTGTGGCGGAGCCGGGGCATGTGCTCGTCAGCCTCGATTACAGCCAGATCGAATTGCGTATTCTCGCCCATATCGCCGATATCGAGGCGTTGAAGCAGGCGTTCCGCGAAGGGCAGGATATTCACGCCGCGACGGCATCGGAAATGTTCAACGTGCCGCTTGACGAGATGACGCCCGAGATCCGGCGGCAGGCGAAGGCGATCAACTTCGGGGTGATCTACGGGATTTCGGGCTTCGGGCTCGCGCGGAACCTGCGGATCCCGCGGGAGGAGGCGCAGGGCTTCATCGACCGGTATTTCGAACGGTTCCCCGGGATCCGCGCCTATATGGATGAAACGGTGTCCTTCGCGAAGGAGCACGGTTACGTGCAGACGCTGTTCGGGCGGCGGATCAATACGCCCGAGATCAACGCGAAGGGCCCGACGGCGGGCTTTGCCCGGCGCGCGGCGATCAATGCGCCGATCCAGGGCACGGCGGCGGATGTGATCCGGCGGGCGATGATCCGGATGCCGCGCGCGATCGAGGGACAGCCGGCGCGGATGCTGTTGCAGGTGCATGACGAGCTTTTGTTCGAGGTCGAGCAAGGCGGCGTCGACCGGCTGATCGACACCGCGCGCGACGTGATGGAAGGCGCGGCCGATCCAGCCGTGAGGCTGACCGTTCCCCTTACGGTCGATGCGGGGCAGGGGGACAACTGGGCCGATGCGCACTGATCCCCGGTGGGATCGTGATTTTCCATATCACCGCTTTGCTGGCACAGTTGTGCGGGCGAAATGGAGAGTGTGATGTTCCAGCAAGCGAAGCGGCTTCTGACCGTTCTGATTATGCTTGGCATGCCCGTGCCAATTGCCGCCCAGTCGGTGGAGGAGCGGGCCTATGGCCTGCCGGGCGACCCGGGGCTCGACGACAACGGTGTGCGGATCAACCGGCCCGCGCCGATCGAAAACCCGTTCGCTACGCCCGCCTATGACGGGCCGCCCTCGCCGCGTTCCGCGGATGCGCTGTTGCGGGCCTCGCGGGTCGATGAATTGCTGCGCGCCGAGGCTGAGGCCGCGCAGGCGGCGGCTGAGCGGGATCGGCGCGTGCGCGACGTCTATGTCGTGCCGCGCTACCGGATCGGTCAGGGACACGGTTCGGGCCTGCACCTGGGGCTCAAATATTCAGAGGATGACGGGCTTTCGGGGCACCTGACCATCGGATCGCCCTGGCACGGGCAGGGGTATTACCACCCCAAGACGCCGCTTCACTGGCCAAAGCCGGAACCGCAGCCTACGCGGCCCCTGCAATAGGGCCATGGCGCGGGCGGCGGAGGGCGCAGAGCGGGTGGAAGTGCGGGGGCGGGCCGAGCTTCGCGCCTGGCTTGCCGCGCATCACGCGACCGCCTCCTCGGTCTGGCTCGTGACCTACAAGAAGCATACCGATCACTATCTCGACTATGGCGAGATGATCGAAGAGCTTCTGTGCTGGGGCTGGATCGACAGCCAGACACGGGGTGTGGACGGGGATCGTACCAGCGTGCTGATCGCGCCGCGCAACCCGAAATCGGCGTGGTCCCGGGCGAACAAGGAAAAGATCGAGGCGGCGCGCGCGGCTGGCCGGATGACGCCTGCGGGCGAGGCGCTGGTGGCGGCAGCGCGGGAGAACGGGATGTGGGCGTTTCTCGACGATGTGGAGCGGCTGGAGCGTCCGGCCGATCTCGACGCTGCGCTGGGGCCGCGCGTGGCGGGCTGGGAGGCATGGCCGCGATCGGTGAAGCGCGGGGCGCTTGAGTGGATCAAGACGGCAAGAACGGATGCGACGCGGGCCAGGCGGATCGCTGATGTGGTTGACAGCCTCGATGCGGGGCTGAGGCCAACGCCGTTCCGGCGCTAGGGGCCCGTTGCGGCGCAGGGCCGGGCCTCCACGCGGAAGGCCTGGCCCCCGATCCTATGGCCGGCTATTCGGGAACGGTCTCTCCCGATCCGCCGAATTCCGACGGGAAATCCTTCATCTTGGGCAGCCCATCCTTCATCCGAAGCACGGTTTCCGCGTAGTTCACGTGGATACCCGGAGTGAAGGTCACGCTGGGGATGACGGCCGCGTAGACATCCGTAAGGCCAAGGCCGGGATGCCCTGCCATAAGGTGCCCGCCGCACTTGTCGCACCATTTCCGGTCGCTGTTCGCGGTCTTGTTGAATTGCCGGACGTGTTCCTCACCTTTCACGATCCGGACGCTGGTGGGGTTCCAGAGCGTGAAGGCGTTTACCGGGCCGGCCGACCAGGATCTGCAGCTTTCGCAATGGCAGTATCCCATCCCGGCCGGTTCGCCGGTAACCTCGATCTCCACGGCACCGCAGAAACACTGGCCCTTGTGTGTATCGGTCATTTTGTCCCTCGTTCTTTTTGGTTTGAGCAACCACTCTAGCACGGAACGAGGAGGTGCACCGTAAATCGGATGAGGCGCCTGGCGGGGCGTCTCATGCCCGAAACGCTTTGGGCGAGGCCGCAGGCAAGGCAACGGTGGCACTGCGGCCCCGGGGGGGGCAGCACGCCAAGCGGCCTCAGTAGATGTACCGGATCTGATCCGTCCAGAACCGTTCCAGCCGGGCCAGGCAGGCATTGGTTTCGTTCAGGCCGGCGGGGCCGAAGCCACTGCGCCCGGCCATGCCGTTGACGTGACGGTCGAACAGGCCGGCAACCACGTCACGCACGTCCTGCCCCTTTTCGGTCAGGCGAACCCGCACGGAACGGCGATCGATATCACAGCGCTGGTGGTGCATGTATCCCGCCTCCACCAGTTTCTTGAGGTTGTAGGAGACGTTCGAGCCCTGGTAATAGCCGCGGCTCTTCAGCTCGCCAGCTGTCACCTCGTTCTCGCCCACATTGAACAGAAGAAGCGCCTGCACGGCGTTGATTTCCAGGATGCCGATCCGTTCGAACTCGTCCTTGATGACGTCGAGGAGAAGGCGGTGCAGCCGCTCCACGAGGGCTAGGGTTTCGAGGTATTCGGATGCAAGCCCGCCCGTCTCCCCCTCGAGGATCGGTTCAATCATACTCATGGTCGTCTCCGGCCGTCTTACCCATACGGGCATGTCTTGGCCGGAAATCGCGAATTATCCTTTAATTTGGATGATTTACGGTCTCGCGGGCGATGCGCGAGATCAGGGGCGCGAGGTGTTCGGGCGGCACGGCCTGGCCGGAAACCCAGAGATAGAGATCTTGGTCGTTCTCATCGAGCAGCGCTTCGTAAGCGTCGAGCGTCGTTTCATCCATCTCGGGCAGGTTCCGATCCGACCATTTGCCCAGAATCAGATCCATCTCCTTCGTGCCACGGCGCCAGGAGCGGATCTTGAGCCGCTTGAGACGGGTTTCGGCCGCCTCCGTCATGCCGCGCGGCGCATCGCCGATTTCAGACGCTTCTCGAGCCGGCCGAGCCGTTCGGCGCTTTGCGCCATGTCGACCCGAAGCTTGCGCATCTCGGCCAGAAGGGCGGCCAGATCTTCCTCATGGGTCGGATCGGGGGCGTCGATGCCCTCGCCCTCCCCGGTGAGAAGCCAGCGGATGCTCACGTTTAGCACGCCGGCAAGAAGCTGAAGCTTGTTGGCCCGCGGTTCGGCGGTGTCCTGTTCCCAGCCCTGAACGGTCTTCAGGCGAACACCCAGCCGGCGCGCCAGTTCTTCGTCCGTCATGCCGAGAGCCTCGCGCGCGGCTGCGACACGATCGCCGAATGTTGCCATGTCTTCGGAATACCAGTCGTTGTCGAGAGCATCGTCCATTGGGGGCACCTGCGGTTACGGGTTGAAGGGAAGCCTTGCCGACAATATGGGTCGCTTTCGTGAACGCTCAACCGGAGACGACCATGAGCTTGCAATCCGCGACACTCCAGAGGGTGAAACCATCCCCCACAATGGCGGTGACGGCGAAGGCCGATGAGCTCAAGCGGGCGGGCCGTGACGTGATCGGGCTCGGCGCCGGGGAGCCGGACTTTCCGACGCCCGAAAACATTCGCGAGGCCGGCAAGCACGCGATCGACGAGGGCAAGACGCGCTATACCAACGTCGACGGAATTCCGGAGCTGAAAGAGGCGGTGCGGGCGAAATTCCTGCGCGAAAACAACCTCGATTACACCCTGTCGCAGATCACCATCTCCTCTGGCGGGAAACAGGCGATCTGGAACGCGCTTCTGGCGACGCTGAACCCCGGTGACGAGGTGCTGATCCCCGCACCCTACTGGGTCAGCTACCCCGATATGGTGCTGATGGCGGGGGGCACGCCGGTGGTGATCGAGACCACGCTTGAAAGCGGGTTCAAGATGTCGCCCGAGGCGCTCGAGGCGGCGATCACACCGAAGACGAAGTGGCTGATTTTCAACTCGCCGTCGAACCCGACCGGCGCGGGCTACCGGCGCGACGAGCTGAAGGCGCTGACCGACGTTCTGATGCGGCACCCGCAGGTCTGGGTGCTGACCGACGACATGTACGAGCATATAGCCTTCGAAGGTTTCACCTTCGCTACCCCTGCAGAGGTGGAGCCCGGGCTTTATGACCGGACACTGACGCTCAACGGCGTGTCGAAGGCCTATGCCATGACGGGCTGGCGGATCGGCTATGCCGGCGGGCCCGAACCCCTGATCGCGGCGATGCGGAAGGTGCAGTCGCAGACCACCTCGAACCCCTGTTCGGTCAGCCAGTGGGCGGCGGTCGAGGCGCTGAACGGGCCGCAGGATTTCCTTGCCCCGAACGCGCGGCTCTTCCAGACGCGGCGGGATCTTGTCGTTGCGGGGCTGAACGCCTGTCCGGGGATCACCTGCCCGGTGCCGGAAGGCGCGTTCTACGTCTATCCGTCGATCGCAGGGTGCATCGGAAAAGTCTCTGCCTCCGGCACGCGGATTGTGGATGACGAGGCGTTCGTCACCGCGCTTCTCGAGGAAACAGGCGTTGCGGTCGTCTTCGGGGCGGCCTTCGGGCTCAGCCCGCATTTCCGCGTGAGCTATGCCACCTCAGAGGCGGAACTGACCGAGGCCTGCGCCCGGATCAAACGGTTCTGCGAAGGTCTCACGGACGGCTGACGGGGCGTGGCGCCCAGGGACGGTGCGCGCCGGGGCGGTAGGTGGGCACATCGATGAGGGTCTCTTTCCTGAGGTAAAGGGCAAGCGCCCCGGTTTCCGCCAGAACTGCCGGGTCGATCACCCGGCAGGGACCGGCCAGGGGCGCGATCGGCGCCGAGGTGACGAGGATGGCGTTCCTGGCACAGGCCGCGCGGCCTGCTTCTTCCGCGCCACGGCCCCAAAGGTGGTGGATGTCAAAGGGGCCGATCCGCCCCACCGCATGTCCCTTGTCGATCATCAGCCCCGAACGGGCGGCGGCGACCCCCTGGGTCGCGCCGTCGCCGTCGTTTTCGAGCCAGGTTTCCGCGGCGAACCCGCCGCCCCGCGGCTTGCTGAGGCTGCGGCCCTCTTCGGCGAGAAGCCCGATCAGCCCGCCATCGGCCGCGATCAGAAGCCCCGGGCGCTCTGTCATGGCCCAGAGGGCGAGGGCCGCCATGGCAGGCAGGATCCCGGCCCATCGGAGGCGCGTTGTCCAGAGAACCGTAAACAGCGCCCCCAGCGTCAGAAGCGGAAGGATGGCGGGGGCGGGGGTGGCCACGTGGCTGACTGTGCCATCAAGGCTTGCGACATGGTGTGCGACGGCGAGGATCCAGTCGATGCCCAGCGCCATGATCCTCAGCCCGACCTCTCCAAGCCCAAGCGGTGCGAGCAGCGCGGCGGCCACCGCACCGGGCACGACGACCGCGCCCATCGCAGGCACGGCCAGGAGGTTGGCGATCAGGCCGAAATGGGGAACACGGTTGAAATGCGCGGCCGCGATCGGTGCGGTGGCGAGGCCGGCGACAAGCGAAGACAGCGCAAGGGCCCCCACCCATCGCAGCACCGGGTGCAGACGCCAGAAGCCCGAGTTCCGCAGCGCCCCGAAGGCCGCGACGAGCGCGGTGGTGGCGGCGAAGGACATCTGGAATCCGGGGCCGAGGATCGCCTCTGGCCGCAGCGTCAGAACGATCAGCGCGGCCAGCGCAACGGAGCGGAGCGTCAGCGCCCGCCGGTCGAAAAGCACCGCGGCGAACATCACCGCCACCATGATATAGGCACGCTCGGTGGCGACATTGCCGCCCGAAAGGCCAAGGTAGACTGTGCCTGCCGCAAGAGCCGAGACGGCCCCGATCTTGTGAAGCGGCCAACGCAGGGCCGCCCAGGGCACAAGGGCAAGGCCATAGCGCACGAGCGCGAAGACGAAGCCCGTCAGCATCCCCATGTGCAGCCCCGAGATCGCGAGGAGATGGGCGAGGTTCGACAAGCGCATCGCCTCGAGCGTGGGCTGGTCGAGCCCCGATCTGTCGCCGGTGATCACAGCCGCCGCGAAAGCGCCCGTGGTGCCTGGAAGCGTTGCGCGCACCGCCCCCGCGATGGTGTTGCGCAGGCGGAAGAGAAGAAGGCCCGTATGCCCCTCTTCCGCCGGCCAGAGGGCGAGGACGGGCGTGCGCGTATATCCCACAGCCCCGATCCGCTTGAACCAGGCCTGTCGGCGGAAATCGAAACCGCCTGGCTCCACCGGCCCGCCGGGCGGGGCGAGGTGGCCGGTCAGAATGACCGTGAGGCCGGGTTCAGGGGTAACGAAGCCCTGGTCCCCGTGAAGCGAAATGCGAATGCGCGCGGGCGTACGGGCGTCCGGCACCCGTTCCAGCACCACCCGATCCAGCGTCAGGCGGATCTTGTCGGATCCCGAGCGGTCGATATCGACGATCCGCCCCTGGATCGGCCCGTAGTATCTGAATGAAAGCACAGGTTCGGCGATGCTGTGGGTGCGGCCCGCCGCGATGGCCGCCCTCAGAAGAAGGCAAAGCCCAGCGATGGCCAGCGGTGCCTCGAGCCCCTTTCGCCTGAGCCGCCAGAGAAACGCAGTTGCCAGCGTTGCGGCTGACGCCCAGAAGACTGCTCCCGGCTCTCGTGCGAGACCCAGATAGGCGGCGATCCCGGTGCCGTAGAACACCGGGGTCCAGAGAATGAGCGATCCGCGCTGCCCGTCCAGCATGCGGGTCAGGCGGCCGGCGGTCAGCACCCTTGTTTTCTCCCGCGCCAGTCCTGTAGTGACGGGACCGAGCTTTCCCTCCGATGGTTTCCAAAACGTTAACAGGGGCACACATGCCTGAAACTTCAACGGACCGTCCGGTCGTCACCCGCATCGCGCCCTCGCCCACCGGGTACATGCATATCGGCACGGCGCGCACGGCGCTGTTCAACTGGCTTTATGCCCGGGGCCGGGGCGGGCGGTTCCTGCTGCGGATCGAGGATACCGACCGCGCCCGATCCACGCCCGAAGCGACAGAGGCGATCCTGGATGGCATGCGCTGGCTAGGCCTCGACTGGGATGGCGAGGCCGTCAGCCAGTTCGAACAGGCGGGCCGCCATGCCGAGGTGGCGCAGGAGATGCTGGCGCGCGGGGCGGCCTACAAATGCTTTTCCACGCAGCAGGAGATCGAGGCGTTCCGGGAAGCCGCGCGCGCAGAGGGGCGATCGACGCTCTTCCGTTCGCCCTGGCGCGATGCGGATCCGGCGACCCACCCCGACGCGCCCTTCGCGATCCGGGTGAAGGCGCCGCGCGAGGGCGAGACGGTCATTCACGACGTTGTGCAGGGCGACGTGACAATCCGGAACGACCAGCTCGACGACATGATCGTCCTTCGGTCGGACGGCACGCCGACCTACATGCTGGCCGTTGTCGTCGACGATCACGACATGGGCGTGACCCATGTGATCCGGGGCGACGACCACCTGAACAACGCCGCCCGCCAGATGCTGGTGTACGAGGCGATGGGATGGGAGGTGCCGGTCTGGGCGCATATCCCGCTGATCCACGGCGAGGACGGCAAGAAGCTGTCGAAACGACACGGCGCGCTGGGCGTCATGGAATGGGCCGCGATGGGCTATCCGGCGGCGGCGATGCGCAACTACCTCGCCCGGCTTGGCTGGAGCCATGGGGATGACGAATTCTTCACCGATGCGCAGGCGCTTGAATGGTTCGACATTACCGGAATCAAGAAATCGCCCGCGCGGATGGACCGCAAGAAGCTCGATCACCTGTCGGGGCAGCATATCGCGGCGATGGGCGACGAAGATGTGATCGCAGGTGTAGAAAGTTATTTTGCAGCTGCAAAAAGACCGTCCCTGTCCGATGCCACAAAGGCGGCGTTGAAATCCGCGCTCTTTTGCCTCACGGATCGGGCCCGTACCTTCGAGGAACTTATTGATAAAGCGCACTTTACTATGATCGAGCGCCCGGTGCGGCCCGATGAGAAAGCGTCCTCCCAACTTGACAATGTATCCCGTGGTATACTGTCAGAATTGACGCCGCACCTGCAAAATGCTAGTTGGACCCGGGCTTCGCTGGAAGCTATCCTGACGGAATTCGCAGAGGCACAGGGGCTGAAGTTCGGAAAACTTGCCGGGCCGATGCGTGCCGCGCTTGCAGGACGCAGCGTAACCCCCAGCGTCTATGATATGATGCTGGTGCTGGGACAAGACGAAACCGTCGCCCGGCTGAATGACGCGAGCCGGGGCTAACCGGCCGCACTCTCCGGCAGGCTTCTTGCCGCCACACGATGAAGTTCTGCGGTCTCGTCAGGGGCCGCTGCAGGAAGGATGCAAGACAATGCCTGATACGCAGCAGGAGACGAAGACGGCCAAGCTTATCTTTGATGGGACAGAGCTTGAATTGCCGGTTCTGACGCCGACAGCCGGCCCGGATGTCATCGATATTCGAAAGCTCTATGGCCAGGGCGGCGTGTTTACTTACGATCCCGGCTTCACGTCGACCGCGTCCTGCGACTCGACGATCACCTTCATCGACGGCGATAAGGGCGAGCTTCTGCACCGGGGTTATCCGATCGATCAGCTGGCCGAGAAATCGCATTTCCTCGAGGTCTGCTACCTCCTTCTCTACGGCGATCTTCCGACGGCCGAACAGCTCGAAGACTTCGAGAACCGCGTCACCATGCACACGATGCTGCATGAGCAGATGCAGAACTTCTTCCGCGGCTTTCGCCGGGATGCGCACCCCATGGCTGTCATGGTGGGGGTCGTGGGCGCGATGTCGGCCTTCTATCCCGACTCGACCGATATTCACGATCCCTGGCAGCGCGAGGTCGCCTCGATCCGCCTGATCGCGAAAATGCCGACGATCGCGGCCTGGGCCTACAAGTACTCGATCGGCCAGCCGTTCATGTATCCCCGGAACGATCTCGATTATGCGTCGAACTTCCTCAGGATGTGCTTCGCGGTGCCGGCAGAGGATTATGTCGTCAACCCGATCCTTAGCCGCGCGATGGACCGGATTTTCACGCTTCATGCCGATCACGAACAGAATGCCTCGACCTCGACGGTGCGGCTTGCCTCCTCTTCGGGGGCGAACCCGTTTGCCTGTATCGCGGCTGGCGTTGCCTGTCTCTGGGGCCCGGCGCATGGCGGCGCAAACCAGGCCTGTCTTGAAATGCTGCGCGAGATCGGAACGCCCGACCGCATCCCCGAATTCATCGCGCGCGCCAAGGACAAGAACGATCCGTTCCGCCTGATGGGCTTTGGCCACCGGGTCTATAAGAACTTCGACCCGCGCGCGAAGGTGATGAAGCAGTCGGCCGACGAGGTGCTGGATCTTCTGGGGATCGAGAACAACCCGACGCTGCAGGTCGCCAAGGAGCTGGAGCGGATCGCGCTGGAAGATCCTTATTTCAAGGACAAGAAACTCTACCCGAACGTGGATTTCTATTCCGGCATCATCCTCGATGCCATGGGCTTCCCGACCTCCATGTTCACGCCGATCTTCGCGCTTGCTCGCACGGTTGGCTGGGTGTCGCAGTGGAAAGAGATGATCGCGGATCCGCAACTCAAGATCGGACGCCCGCGTCAGCTTTACGTGGGTGCGAACCGGCGCGACTACGTGGATGTCGAAGACCGGTAAAACGTTCCGGCAGGATTGTCGAAGCGCCGCTCCCCGAGGGGCGGCGCTTTGCGTTTCCGGGCCCGCGAATTGCGCGGTATCAAATCTCTGGCCCTTCACGCCGCTAAAGCATCCGGCCTTTAACCTGAGACATATCCGGCAGCCCTGAAGTAGTTCCAACACTCTTCGGGTGAGTATAGA
>NZ_JAWHTE010000007.1:185000-196264 GCF_032586175.1 Ovoidimarina sediminis | reverse complement strand
ATTTCCCAAGCTGGCAATACCGGAATGTTCTTACCCGGCGACTGCTTCAGATCAGTCGAGTGTACCAGACTTCCTGCGATAAAGAGCGGGCAGTTGAAACCGCCAAGACTCTGCACGCCAGTTTAAAGTGGGGACTTCCCAAGATGCCTGACCAGACAGAACATGCCGGCATGGCCGCTCTCTCGATCTGCGAGGCGCTCCTGCTTGCCATGAACGATCACGGGCTGCTGCCCGAGCACGAAATCGTCGGCGTGCTCCGCGACGCCGCAGCCACCCATGAGAACGTCGTTGGGACCGAAGGCGAAGTGCAGGAGCACCAGGCTGTCGCGGCGCTCATCAACCGAATCATTACCGGCGGGAACTCCGTACGAAGGCCGCAGGCATGAAGGTTTAGTCGGAATGGCTCATCGATTTGTCCGCTAATGGGATGAACCGGCTGCTTCCCCGGATGGGATAACCTGAGATGGTTTTCCCGAAGCAGAAGGAGAAGCGTCCATGAGTAGGCCGAAGATTGAAGACTTCGCTGCGCTGTCAGTAATTGGCGTCGATATCGGCAAGGACGTCTTTCATTTGGTTGGGTTCGATGCGGCGAGCAATCTGGTCCTGCAACGAAGGATCAAGCGGCTGGCCCTGACGGCTACCTTCGAGGCGTTGCCTCGATGCGTTGTCGGGATGGAGGCGTGTCTGAGCGCGCATTTTGTCAGCCGTACGTAACGCAGCTTGGGATTTGAGCCGCGGATCATCCCAGCGATCTATGTCAGGCCGTTCATCAGAGGTCAGAAGAATGACTACAATGATGCCGAAGCGATCGCCGAGGCTGCGCTGAGACCGAACCTGAAGTCGGTGACGGAGAAAAGCCAGGATCAGTTGGACCTGCAGGCGCTGCATCGGGTGCGGTCGAGACTGGTGTCCCGCCGGACGGCGACGATCAACCAGATCCGGGCCTTTCTGATTGAACAGGGCATCACCGTGCGCAAAGGGCTGCGAGCTTTGAAGAGCTCGTTCCTGACGATCCTCGATGAACGTCAGGACGAGATATCGCCGCGAACGCGCACCATTCTGACCGGGCTCTACGGCGACTGGCTGTGGCTAGATGAGCGGATAGAGACCGTTACCGGGGAGATCGAAGACATCAGTCGCACGGAAGAGAACTGCGCCAATGCTATGACGATCCCGGGCATTGGCCCGTTGATCTCGACAGCGATGGTTGCAGCCATCGGCCAGGGTGACGCCTTTGACCGAGGACGCGACTTCGCCGCCTGGATCGGTCTTATTCCAAGGCAATACAGCACCGGCGGTCGAACAGTGCTTGGGCGCATCTCAAAGCGAGGCAGCCGTTATCTGCGCATGCTGTTTGTTTAGGCCGCCAATGTCGTCCTGATGCGGCCCCATCACTGGCATGGCTTCAGCTTTCGCGATTGGTTGGCACGCGCATCAAGTCGCATGCATCGCAACAAGCTGGCCATTGCCCTGGCCAACAAGCTTGCCCGCATCGCCTGGAGCGTGGTGAGGCACGGGACGCCATTCGATGCCCCAAGAGACGACGTCATGGTTGGTGTCTAAACTCAGGCCCTGACCCAAAGGAGTTCGCGAACGAGAGAAAGCATGGAACGGAAAACATACGCCCCCAGAGTCTGAGAGCCCAAATGGCCGCCACGGCCTGTCCGCTAATGAGACCACGGTGCGAGCGTAACCCCAATAAGGCCACGGCCCTCATGCCGCCACCGCGCGCCAAAAATGGTGTGGCCTGCAGTGACTCAACTCTTCGGCTGAGACCGCATCAATCAATAGTCAAGGGTTTTGATCAGATGACCGCATCGTCCTAGAAAGCTGCCCCAGGAAGTCCCGAAGGAATCCAATTATCCGATCCACGTTCCGGACGAGGTCGCGCCCCGCGAGTCAGGCTAACCGCTTCACGCGAAATCCACGCTGCACCGTTCAACTGAGCTGCAGCAGTCAATCGGATTGCTGATGTTTCTGCGCATTGCGAAACGCCATCTTGCATCGATTATTGCAAAAGCGCTTGTTCGTGCGCTCGGGAAACCACTCGAGGCAGTCTGGTGCCGCGCATTTCTTGAGACTCTTTCCATGGGTCAATTCCTGCGCCATCTGAAGCCAAGCAGCAGAGATTAGGTCTGTTGGCTTTGGCTCGAGCGTCCAGTTCGCAGTTGGTCGACCAGTCTTTGATCCTACCAGTCGGACGGTTATTGTCGGCAACACCCGTTCGTTGAAGAGTTGCCGCGCTCTATGTTTGTCTGCGGAGTCGATCGCTACTGAGAAGAGGTAGAGGTACTTCGACGTATAGATCACGTCCCGAATCGGCATCTCAGTACCTGCACTCAACAATCCATAGCGGGATACAAAATCCAGCACATCAGCGTCAGTTGGACGATTGAGCAACGGGTCTTCATCGTAAAGTCCAGCGAGCCGACGAGCGAGGCCAGGGGCGTCAATCGACGGTTTGTACGAGCGCAGTTCACCGCCTTTCGCGCGAACTGCTCCGCGTCTCGCATAGTATGCCTCCTGTTTATCAGGACGATAGAAGTTCGCGTCGAGATTGGTCTGCTGTGCAGACCCGAGATTCTCTGTCTCGATAATTTCGTATCCGGCCATGTCCACGTGCCAGGTCAGCTCTCCGGTAAGCTGATCGTACAAGATTTGCTCCAGACACGAATCTGACACGGTTTAACTAGCTCATATCAGGCATAACCGTGTTCATCAATCTTCATGACATTCCTATTCTCGTAGGGTGGCAAACAACTCAGGGCCCTACGGCAGATGCATGCAAGTGCGACATATGAAGACGACAAGTGCGCGGAAGTTACCGGGGCTGCGCTCCGCGCACTCGTCTGTCTCCTCGCGCGCCAAGCGGCCCAAGAAACCATTGCCAGGACAACGGCTCACTCTGTCGAGGAGGGCGATCCTGACGACCACGGAGGACAGGCGAATGACTAGGGCCACTTCCAAAGCGCAAGAGGTGCTCATGACCATCGACCAGGTGGCAGGGATTTGCCGCGTTTCCGAAAAGACCGTCCGCCGGTGGATCGCCGCCGGCGAATTGCCGGCGGCCAAGCTCGGCAATCAATGGCGGATCCGCCCCAGGGACCTCGAGGACTTCGTTCGCGACCGGTTGGTGCGATGACCAGAGCTGTCCACAGAAGTCCAATGTTGACAGGATCTTATCGGAGCTTCGGGAAGACGTGCCCGCGCAATCGGTCCCGGATTTTTGTGTTACGGCTTCCCGAGAGGGCGGCGCTGACCACCCGTGTCCACCCGAGGAACGCAATAGCTAAGAGAAAGGTATCCCGATGACTGGTACAAGTGACAAGACGCCTGCAATCAGTCCCTTCGTGTCCGAGGAACAGCTCTTCCTTGACGACGTGATCGAGCGCCTTGATCGGGTCGACGGCCTGTCCTCCTCCCGGCGCCGGGATCTCAAATCAGACGTCCGGGCGATTGCCCGCCTGGTCGGTGGCACTCTCGAAACCACGCCTGCCAATATCAACTGGCTGCATGTCCGGCTGCGGCGGGTCCACCCAGCCCAGCAAGGGATCACCAAGAAGCGCTTCCAGAACATCAAGAGCGGCGCGCTGAAGGCCCTCGAACTGACGGGCGCATCACGGGAGCGTAATGACTGGCTGAGAGCCCCAAGCCCGGAATGGGCCAAGCTCCTCGATATGGTCGCGGACAAGCATGACCGGTGGAAGCTGACCCAACTCGCGCAGTTCTGCTCAGCGCTCGACGTGGCCCCGGCTGATGTATCGGATGAACACGTCCGCGAGCTGCGCACAGCCTTGATCGAGGAGAGCTTCCAAAACAAGCCGGAAGCCGTGGTCGCCAACACGGTCAAGACCTGGAACCGGTTGAAGGAACAGGTGCCGGGTTGGCCACAGACTCACCTGGCGCCGCCGCCACGGAAGAAGGAGCCCTGGACTTTGTCTTTCGAGGCGTTCCCGGCGTCCTTCCGCGATGACGTTGATCGCTGGACGGACCGGTTAGAAAACCCCGATCTCCTGGACGGATCGGGACCGGACAAGCCGCTGCGCCCATCGACGATCAAACATCGCCGGTTCCAGATCCGGGAAGTGGCCTCTGCTCTGGTTCATTCCGGCACACCGATCAAGACGATCACCAGTCTCGCTGTGCTGGTAGATCTGGAAAACCTGAAGTCGGCCCTCAGGTGGATGATGGGACGCTTCAACGACAAACCCACCGAGGCGATCAAGGGTGTGGCTGTCGGCCTGCAAGCCATCGCTCGTCATCACGTGCAGGTGCAAGAAGCGGACCTCGCCGAGATCAGACGCATTGTTGGTCGCCTCTCCCGCAAGATTGACGGATTGCGGGAAAAGAACCGGCAGCGCCTGCTGCAACTCGACGATCCGGCCAACCTGGCGAAGCTTCTGCACCTGCCCGAGACATTGGTCACGAAAGCCGAGAAGATCCTGGTCACACGGCCACGCAAGGCCGCGTTGATGATGCAAGCCGCGCTCGCAATCGAGATCCTTCTGAATGCGCCGATGCGGGTGGGCAACCTTGCTACGCTTAACCTTGTAGAACACATGCGCCGCGTGCGGACAGGCCGCCAGGCCCAAACGCTCATCCACATCCCACCCGAAGAGGTGAAGAACACCAAGGCGCTCGACTATGAGCTGGGCGCGGAGGCGACAGCGCTCCTGGACCTCTACGTGGAAACGGCACGGCCGCATCTTCTCGGCGAGCCTTCGGACTTTCTCTTCCCGGCCATGAACGGAGGACCGAAAGCTTCGAGCGGACTGTCGCGCCTTATCAAGGAGACGATCCTCGAGCACACCGGCCTGACCATCAATGCGCATCTCTTCCGCAGTATTGCCGGCAAGATCCACAGCCTGGAGCAACCGGGCGACGTCACAACGCTGGCCTACGTCCTCAACGACTCCCTGAGGACCGCCATGAAGTCCTACGCGCAGTTCGAACGCCGCTCGGCGCTGGTACACTATCAAGCCTCCGTCGCGAAGGCGCGCGGAAAGGATGTGGCATGACCGAGCTCCTGCCCTTCGAGGACCCGGCCCGGCGCTGCCTGCCGCTGCACGCCTGGCCGGAACCGGACCAACTGGCCTGGGAGGCCGCTCTTGCGCCGGGGGACCTGCTGGATGGCACCATTGGTCCGGGCCATCACTGGTGCCCCGATACCCGCGAGAAATATGGCAAAGGGTACGGCCGCTGGCTCACCTTCGTCGTCGGGTCAGGACGCTTTGATCCAACAGAGGCGCCTGCGGACAGGATCACGCGCGATGCAATCGCGAGCTATGTGGAGGAACTGCAGCACCAGGTGGCCCCATGGACCCTCTGGGGCCGCCTGGCGGAACTGCTGGCGGTCGCCAAGGCCATCTCACCAGAGCGAGATTGGCAGTGGCTTCGGCGGATCGTCGGCAAGCTAGAGACTCGCGTGGTTGCGACCAGGAACAAGCATATCCGGCTCCGCCCGGCCGCAGAGATCCTGGGCTGGGCAATCGGCCACATGGACGACCTGATCACCAATCCGCCGCCGCGTCACGGCCCTACACGCTTCCGCGATGCGCTGATGGTCGCACTCCTGATCGCCTGCCCTACGATGCGGCTGAGGAACCTCACGCGGATCAAGATTGGCTCGAACCTGGTGCCCACTTCGGCAGGCTACGAGTTGCGGTTCGGAGCCCCTGAAATGAAGGCAAGGAAACCTGTGGAGATCCCCGTGCCCGATTGCCTCGTCCCTTATCTGCAGCATTACCTTGGGGTGGTTCGTCCGCAGCTCCTGCAAGGGCGTGACAGTGACAGGCTTTGGATCACGCAGTATGCGGATCCTATGCGCGAGAGTAATGTTTACGAGGGCATTACGCGGACGACCAAGCGAGCCTTCGGTCGACCGATCAACCCACACCTCTTCCGTGATTGCGCGGTGACCTCGGTCGCTGTCGAGGATCCGAAGCACATCGGTATCGCCCCACCCATCCTCGGCCACACAGACCCACGCACCACTGAGCAGCATTACATCCAGGCCCAGCAGATCGATGCAGGGCGCAAACTACAGGCGTCTTTGAGGGCGCTGCGGCGCAAGCATCCGCCGCGGCAGGACCGATCGACCGCACGAAAGGACAAGCCATGAGAGCCGCAATCTATGCACGCTACTCCTCGGATATGCAGAGCGAGGCCTCGATCGAGGATCAGGTCAGGCTGTGCCGTGAGCGGGCGGGCGCAGATGGGTTCCCCATTGCCAGGGTTTTCAGCGACTCCGCAATCAGCGGTGGATTCCTAAAGAACCGACCGGGCATGCTGAGCCTTCTTGAACATGCTCGGTCAGGCGAATTCGAGCTCGTTGTCGCCGAAGCGCTCGACCGGATCAGCCGTGATCAGGAAGACATCGCTGCCATCTTCAAACGCTTGAACCATGCGGGTGTCCGCATCGTCACCCTCGTAGAGGGAGAGATCAGCGAACTGCATATCGGGCTCAAGGGCACCATGAACGCACTCTTCCTGAAAGACCTGGCGCAAAAAACCCGTCGCGGCCAGCGCGGCAGGGTCGAGGCAGGCAAGATCCCGGGAGGCAACAGCTATGGCTTCGAGATGGTTCGGACCATGCAAGACGACGGCTCCGTCACGACCGGAGAGCGCACCATAAATGCGGCGGAAGCAGAAATCGTTCGGCGCATCTTCAGGGAGTACGCCGATGGCGTGCCACCGCGCAAGATAGCCTCGCGACTGAACGACGAGGGCATTCCAAGCCCACGCGGCGGGCTCTGGAACGCCTCGACGATCAACGGCAGCCGTCAGCGCCGGAACGGTATCCTCAATAACGAGCTCTATCGGGGTCGCATCATCTACAATCGCCAAACCTTCATGAAAGACCCGGAGACGGGAAAGCGATTATCCCGGCCAAACCCGCAGTCGAAATGGGTCACGACCGAAGTCCCGCATCTGCGGATCATCGACGAAGAGACGTGGGAAACCGTGCAAATCATCAAGGACCGCTACAGCTCTCTCCGGGGCAACCGCCGTCAGACAAAGAAGCGGCTGCTGTCCGGCCTCGTTCGCTGCGGCGCCTGTGGTGGCAACATGACCATAGTCAATCGCGAGCGCTACTCCTGCTCCGCGAAGCGGGAACGTGGTACCTGCTCCAGTCCAGTGGGCATCAAAGCCGCTGAACTCGAGAAACGCGTGCTCGATGGCCTTCGGGAAATCTTGCACGGTCGGCAGGACCTGATCGAGGAGTTCGCGATCGCATATCGGGAGGAAGTTGAACGGCTCCGGCGTGCCAGCACAAAAGACGGCTCACGGCTGCAGAAGGAACTGGCCAAGGTGCAACGCGGTATTGATCGCTGCCTCGCTTACATCACCGACGGCGACGGCGATCCTGGCTCCGTTCGCGGGTCGCTCAAAGAACTGGAAAACCGCAAGAGGGTCGTGGAACGGCAACTGAGAGAGGCTGGCGCAGAATCAAAAGTCGAGCTCCACCCGAATGTCGCGGAGCACTATCGCCGCAAGGTGATTGAACTCCAGACGCTATTCAGCGACGACGCGACGCGCCCGCAGGCCATGGAGATTGTCCGCTCATTGATCGACCACGTCTCTGTTCACCGAGGCGAGACGCGCGGAAAACCCGATGTCATCCTTGCTGGCACCCTCGCAAGTATCCTGGATTATGCTTGTGCCGAAACCAAAAACGCCGCCTCGGCTGAGGGCGGCGTCGGTAGGGTCTTGTTGGTTGCGGGGGTAGGATTTGAACCTACGACCTTCAGGTTATGAGCCTGACGAGCTACCGGGCTGCTCCACCCCGCGCCAATCGAGCCCTGTACCTAGTCCCTCGTCCGGGCAGTTGCAATAGCAAAATCCGAGGTTTCTTTACAACGTTCTAGAGTCCTGGCTCCACTTGTTGCCGGATCCTGAAATGACACGGATGATGCAGATGAAATGTCACATCAGGGTGGCAGGAGCTTTTCAGGCGTCAGGTTCAGGAGGTCGTATCCGGGTCGGGATGAGGGGTTGCGAGGCCAGTCGTCCGCCCAGTATCCGGCCCACGCAACCCCGCATTCGATGAGTGCAGACTTCAAGACAGGCGGCACCGGCATTCGACCGTAGAACGGCTGATGAATCGCGTCATCAGGATGGTGCGTTTCAAATGCGCGGACCGGGGTTGCGGATGTATCAATGAGAACTGCCCAAGTCGTGTGCCAACCCAACCAGCCGTGGGCCAAGATGAACGGGGCGTCGAGCGTCACAAAACTCGGTCTGTGCAGGTCGACGTGATCATGGTCTACTGTAATGGTCGGTGGCGTCCTGTCCGCGACACACGTGAATATCAGATCGATTGGCTCGGACCCGACCCGCCCCGGCAAGACGGCAAGGGAGATCGAGAGAAAGGCAGGAATAATCCAACGCAGCATTTCGTTCATGCAGGGCGCGCAACGAAGCTCCGCAAACAAAAAAGCCGCCCCGGAGGGCGGCGTTTTTATCGTGCATCGTCAGAGAGATACGTCAGAACAATGTGTCGCTTACTAGGTTTGGCGGTGACCTACTCTCCCACGTCTTAAGACGCAGTACCATCGGCGCAACGGCACTTAACGGCCGAGTTCGGGATGGGATCGGGTGTTTTGCTCGTGCTATGACCACCAAACCAAGAAAACGACACATCGTCCAAGTCACGCACACTGGCGTATGCTTCGATCGATCCGCCAGAGCTGGGCAGCCTGGCTTCTACTGGATCAAATCAAGCCTATCGGGCAATTAGTACCGGTCAGCTGAACGCATTGCTGCGCTTACACCTCCGGCCTATCGACGAGGTCGTCTACCTCGGCCCTCAGGGATACCTTGTTTTGAGGGGGGCTTCCCGCTTAGATGCCTTCAGCGGTTATCCTTTCCGATCATAGCTACCCTGCACTGCGGCTGGCGCCACAACAGGTCCACCAGTGGATCGTTCACCCCGGTCCTCTCGTACTAGGGGCAACTCCTCTCAAGTATCCTACACCCACGGCAGATAGGGACCGAACTGTCTCACGACGTTCTAAACCCAGCTCACGTACCTCTTTAAACGGCGAACAGCCGTACCCTTGGGACCTGCTCCAGCCCCAGGATGAGATGAGCCGACATCGAGGTGCCAAACGGTGCCGTCGATATGGACTCTTGGGCACCATCAGCCTGTTATCCCCGGCGTACCTTTTATCCGTTGAGCGATGGCCCTTCCACTCGGGACCACCGGATCACTATGGCCGTCTTTCGACTCTGCTCGACTTGTCAGTCTCGCAGTCAGGCTGGCTTCTGCCATTGCACTCAACGAGCGATTTCCGACCGCTCTGAGCCAACCTTCGCGCGCCTCCGTTACTGTTTGGGAGGCGACCGCCCCAGTCAAACTACCCGCCACACAGGGTCCCGGATCCGGATAACGGACCGCGGTTAGACATCAAGCAAAGCAAGGGTGGTATCTCAACGGCGGCTCCACAGAAACTGGCGTTCCTGCTTCAAAGCCTACCACCTATCCTGCACATGCTTGGCCTGATGCCAATGTGAAGCTGTAGTAAAGGTGCACGGGGTCTTTCCGTCTAACCGCGGGAAGCCTGCATCTTGACAGGCAATTCAATTTCGCTGAGTCGATGTTGGAGACAGCGGGGAAGTCGTTACGCCATTCGTGCAGGTCGGAACTTACCCGACAAGGAATTTCGCTACCTTAGGACCGTTATAGTTACGGCCGCCGTTTACCGGGGCTTCAATTCGGTGCTTGCACACCTCCTTTTAACCTTCCGGCACCGGGCAGGCGTCAGACCCTATACGTCGTCTTGCGACTTCGCAGAGCCCTGTGTTTTTAGTAAACAGTCGCCACCCCCTGGGTTGTGCCCCCGGCCTCCAGTTGCCTGGAAACCGGGCCTCCTTCTCGCGAACTTACGGAGGCATTTTGCCGAGTTCCTTCAACATCGTTCTCTCAAGCGCCTTGGTATGCTCTACCAGTCCACCTGTGTCGGTTTAGGGTACGATCTAATGGAGGGCTATTTCCAGGAACCTCTAGGCTGCCAGACCAATCCGATAAGGACTGACAACTTCCGAGATCCGTCACATCCTCCTGGCCCAGGAATATTAACCTGGTTCCCATCGACTACGCCTTTCGGCCTCGCCTTAGGGGTCGGCTTACCCTGCTCAGATTAGCTTTAAGCAGGAACCCTTGGACTTTCGGCGACAGGGTCTCTCACCCTGTTTGTCGCTACTCATGTCATCATTCTCGCTAGTGATCTCTCCACCGGATCGCTCACGCGCCGGCTTCACAGAAAACACCTCGCCTCCAATTCCCGGATCAAGTCCGGGATAAGGAGGCATGGTGTTATGTCACACTACGCTCCGCTACCACTGCATACGCAGTCCTAAGCTTCGGCTCATGGCTTGAGCCCCGTTACATCTTCGCCGCAGGACAACTTATTTAGACCAGTGAGCTGTTACGCTATCTTTAAAGGATGGCTGCTTCTAAGCCAACCTCCTGGTTGTTTTGGTCGTCCCACATGCTTTCCCACTTAGCCATGAATTGGGGGCCTTAGCTGTAGGTCAGGGTTGTTTCCCTCTCCACGACGGACGTTAGCACCCGCCGTGTGTCTGCCATCTAGTACTCCCGGGTATTCGGAGTTTGGTTAGGATCAGTAAGCCTGTGGGGCCCCATTACCCATCCAGTGCTCTACCCCCCGGGGTATTCGGATGACGCTCTACCTAAATAGATTTCGCGGAGAACCAGCTATCTCCGAGTTTGATTGGCCTTTCACCCCTAGGCACAACTCATCCCGACCTTTTTCAACAGGTGTGGGTTCGGCCCTCCAGTAAGTGTTACCTTACCTTCAGCCTGGTCATGCCTAGATCACTCGGTTTCGGGTCTGATCCCACAAACTCATTCGCCCTATTCAGACTCGCTTTCGCTGCGCCTACACCTATCGGCTTAAGCTTGCTTGTGAGACCAAGTCGATGACCCATTATACAAAAGGTACGCCGTCAGATCTCGAGGATCCTCCGACTGCTTGTAGGCGTCCGGTTTCAGAGACTGTTTCACTCCCCTCGTCGGGGTGCTTTTCACCTTTCCCTCACGGTACTGGTTCGCTATCGGTCAGTAAGGAGTACTTAGCCTTCGAGGGTGGTCCCCCGATCTTCAGACAGGATTTCACGTGTCCCGCCCTACTTAATGCGTCCGATCATGCTTCCCGTACGGGACTGTCACCCTCTACGGTATCGTTTTCCAACGATTTCTGGTCACATTCACGGCTCGGCTGGTCCCCGTTCGCTCGCCA